>NZ_JBWKZA010000004.1:83654-358456 GCF_059424045.1 Pseudomonas sp. GW456-L12 | reverse complement strand
GAGAGGGAGCAAGTGGTCAGGCGAAGACGCTGTCTTGAATTTTAATAATCATGTTTCAAGGCCGAGCGGTAGCGCGACGGCGAGTTCCCGGTCCAGCGTTTGAAGGCTCGAGTAAAGTGCGCTTGATCGCTGTAACCCACCATGTAGGCAATTTCGGTCGCGGTGTATTTACCGCTGGCTATGAGTTGAAGTGCTGCGCTGCGCCGCGTCTCGTCGCGTAGATCTTCGAAGTCGATGCCGCAATACTTGAGACGGCGCTGCAGCGTTCGAGAAGACAGTCCGATGTTTCTTGAGATAGCGGTAAGTTTGGATTGATCCTGATCCGATATCCGCTCCATAAGTACGCCCGCTGCTTGCGCTGTCGACCTTAAGGCTTCGGTGACTTTCCAGGCGTCATCCCGAACAGGTTGCAGGGGTGTGTCGAGCAGCTCACGGTCGAATTCGATCATGTTGTACTGCGCGTTCATTTCGAGATTCGGCCCCAGGTATTCTTCAAGCGCCTCATCGCCTCTTTCCCTCGGGTTTTGCAGATGCACGCGTATGGCGCCAGGCTCACCGGACATGAGCGGCACTTTTCTCAGCAGCGCCAGAGTGCCGAGAATGACCTGCTTCGGATCAGCCCCGTGCTGCCCGGTAAATTGGTGGATCAGTTTCGTTGTACGGCCTTCGGTGACGATTTCTACCTCTCCTCCTTGATGCAGCAAGTCGGTATAGACCGCCGCCGTTGCGCAAGCCTGAGCGAGATTGGTCGAGCCCAATATCAACTCGCCCCAGGCACCGAGTGAGCGTACTTCGATCAGATGCCCCACACAGGCACCGCCGAAGGGGTCCTGTGCGATAGCCGCCATTTCGTTGGCTATATGAAAACAGGCCGCTCGCGGCACCCAGGCATCAGGGTTTTGAAAAACATGAGGGGAAATGCCGTAACGCCGAAAGAACTCCAGCGGCGACACCCCACGCATGCTCAGGTAGGGGGCTATTTGCCGAAGAGTGCTGAGTTTGATGGATGGCGTGGCATTCGTCATAAGCGTTCGCACCTGTTTTTAAAGGCAATGCACGGGAAAACCGTCTTGGCCCGCAGGGAAACACTAGCGTAAAACTTTTGCCAAAGTCGCGTTATTGACAGCACAGAACAGCTCGATTCAGCGACAGGATCATCGCTTTTGCAGAACCCCAAAACGAAAAAACCCGCCAGAAGGCGGGTTTTTCGGGGGTTCCAGAGATTTTGAAAGCCTTCTCTGCAACCTTGTATGGTGCCGGCACCAGACGAACGGTATGTTTCGGCGAGAGTAGGTTTTTCGGGCATCTGGAGTTCGCTGGAAAATTCGGCGTACCCCAACTAGTAACTATAAACAAATCAGCTAGTTATGGCGTTCTGTGGAATCGAACTCGGGATTTTTTAGATGTCAGCACGTTGTCGGTCTGCAAGTAATTCAGAGCCGCATACGGAATGGTAAACCTCCCGAATTCGAACATTGTTGATCATCCCCTCCGTCGAGAATAGGTAGGAATCCGCCAAAAGCTGCCGTGGCGACAGGCAGCAGACGGCCAGAAGCGGACAGTTACGCAGGGTTAGCAGCCCTTCCTTGAAGCTTGAAGACGTCTACAAAAGCAGGGGGGAGATTCAGGCTCAATTTTTTGCAGCATGTGATCGATCTGCCTCCAGAAGCCAGCACTGCTGGCATTGCGCCTATCTGAGCATTTGTGACAGCATCGCCCGATTAACCTCAAGAGCTTCCTACCGTCATGGGACAGTCAATCTCCCATAGGCGCGGGCGAAGGCTTGCCAGTGGCCCGGGGCTGAGATGAGGCTGTAGCGAGGCTACCATTACACAAGGATAGTTTTGGTCATGTCGTACATTAACTTGCCCAGTGATCAGCAAGCTGCGATCAGTGACGTCGATGAGACGTTGCTTCGGTCAGCAATACGCAAGTGCTTGGAGGAAGAGCGCGTAGGGCCGATTCACGGCCTTGGTCTGAGTGATTGTGGGCCTTATGTGGCTACCAAGCTCAACGGGTTCCAACAAGCGATCGCTGAGTACAGCAAGGCCAAGGCCCATACCAAGCGCGAACGCACTCGGCAGGATGCGCTACATGCCGGCAGTGACCTCATTCACGCTGTGCAGCAAATGAAAGGGCGGCTCGAAACAGAGCGCCAAGAGGGGGAGCTGTTCTTCATTGATGATCAGATCAGGCCACCTTTCCATCTCAGCAAGCGGCTATCGGTGCGAGTGCCGTTCCGCTGGCGGGCGTCCCAGGCTGCAGATTGGAAGCACGGGGAGCTGACTTTCGTCTACGATTTTTCCCCTCAGCCCAGCTATACCCTGCCGCTGCCCAAGCGTAAACCCAGCGCGGCCCAGGTAGCGAGGGATCTCGAAGATAGTCTGTTCCGAGAATGGGAGCGCTTGAAGGCTCAGGCGCTCTTCTCTATGAAGGAATTCTTCCGCGATGGTGGCGACGGTGATGCGGTGCCTGAGGTGTTCGCGGTGAGGCCAAGTCCCTACGGCGGAGGCCTAAATAACTTCAGCTGCAATTTTTGGCAGCCCGAGAGGCCGGCCCCATAAATTCGGCAAGCCATCAGCCTCGGTGCCTATGGCTGTTGTGAACGATCGTCCGCGCACCAAGTCTGCGCGGACGTCCCGCAGCATCGTGAACCGCAGACCATCACGATGACGTCGAGCCTTTGTTGACTAAGGCCAAGGCGTTGGTCGTAGCCGGGCGATGCAATTGATCATTTCAGGAGTGGATGATGGAAAAGGAACAATCGGCTACCAAGATCGCTGGCCCTAAGCCGCAAGACTTCCTGCGAGCGAGGCGTCCGGAGCAGTTCTCAGATTCTGTGAAGCTACAAGAATCAACCATCGACCGCTCCATGCTGGAGTATCACTTCGAGACTCTGAACAATCGAAGCCAAGAGCTTGAGTTCGAGACATTCGTACGGAAGATTTGCGAGCGAGAAATCTGCCCCAACCTGGTTCCCCAGACCGGGCCTACAGCAGGTGGCGACGGTAAAACTGACACCGAGACGTATCCTGTCTCCAGCCAAATTGCCTTTTTCTGGGGTCTAAATGAGGCCCCCGAGTCCGAACGATGGGCGTTTGGGGTCAGCACCCAAAAAGACTGGAAGACGAAATGCACGAAGGATGTCGAGAGTATCATGTCGACCGGGCGTGGGTACGTCCGGATCTTCTGTGTCTCCAGCCGCTTCATCAAGAACAGCTTGAGGGCGCAGCTTCAGGACGACCTTTCGAAAAAGCATGGCGTCAAAGTGACCATCTACGATCGAACCTGGTTGCTTGATAAAACGCTACAGCCTAAGAATCAGCACCTTGCCATCGATCACCTAGGTCTTACAGGCAGTATTGAAAGCAAGATTCAGATCGGCCCATTCGACGCTGACAAGCAAATTCAGCTCACAGAGATCGAACGTCAGATCGAACAGATTGAAGATCCGGGCCGTCTGACGCTCTCCCAGGTCGACCTCTACACCAAGCGGGCCATCATTTACAAAGAGCTGGAACGGGATGCCGTTGCTGTGGAGCATCAGTTCAATATCGCTGTGCGGACAGCGAAAAAGTTTGGTACCCACAGGCAGCATTTCGATGCCCTTTACCAGCTGACATGGGCCGCGTACTGGTGGCTGGAAAATGCCGAACTCTTTGAGGAAACCTTTGAGAAAGCGCTCGGCGTGGCCCAAGAGACCGACAACGTTGAGGTGTGGGAGAAAGTCGTAACGTTGTTCAATCTAGTGGTCACCACTCATCGAGACGGTAAGTGCACCCTTGATGTGGATTCCCTAGAAGCCACTATTCGAGAGAGATTGAACTCGATAGCCGACGACGCGGATATGATAAGCGGCGCATTACAAGCCAAGACCTCTTTGGCGCTTCTAGATCTGCTGGTTGCCGAAAATGAGGAGCAAGCCAATAACACCTTCCGGTCTTTGAGCGAAATCGCTGATAGTGCTCATAAGCTGATTGGCTACCCTATGGCTCGTCTCGTCAACTTGCTCGAAGCACTCGATGTGGCCTTTGGAGATCTCAAGGCCTACGAAGATCTCATGGATAAGCTCATTGATGATGCCGGTGCACGGGAAAATAGCCGGATTAAGGCAGATAAGTACCTGAGGCGAGGAGCGCTGAGCAGCGATAAAAAGGACTACTACAGGGCGATCAAGTGCTTCGGGTTATCCCTGTATGGGCTGTATAGCAGTGAAAGCAAGACGGAAGTCTTCGCTGCCCTTTATATGTTGTCCCATGCATACGATAAGCAGGGCCTGCTCTGGGCTGCGCGAGGAGCAGCGCTGATGGCAGCTTATGTGGTCACCGCTGACGCACTGAAGGAACAGCGAAGCAGTGCTAAGCAAGCTGCTATTTACCAACGACTCATGTGGATTGAAGGTCAACTAGGTCGCGTGGGTCAGTCTTTGACTTGGTATCACTTAGCTCAACTGATCTCTCAAACGGTGGATGAAAAGCCGTGGACAGAAAATCAGAAAATGAATTATGAGGTTCTGATTGGTAAGCTATTTCTCAATGCCAATTTTTCGGACGTTGAAAGAATAGCCTGGCTGCCGGACAAGCTGAATCAGTTGGATCTAGGGCTCAGTGCAGATGCGCTATTGGTATGCTTAGGCCATGAAGATAAAGCGGGGCCTGAGGGTGAGCCAATTGACCTTCACCTTATGAACATGTGGCGCAGTATTGATATGGGCGCTCCGGTGGCCCCGCTCGACCTCTATCTGGATCGCTGGACGACCATAAGCTCCTATATCCTGGGTTGTAAGGTGTCTGTGTCCTTCCCGGTGAAATCTCCATGCATTGAGTTAGCGCAGCAATTGCTGGCTGTACTGGAGAGCTTCTGCGCACCGATGATGGCAGATCATGCAGCGGCTACAGTGCCCGCCGTGAATATTGATATCTTATTGGACGATGAGGATGACTTCATACTGCAGCACAGCTTCGACACCGCTGCGCAGGTAACCTCTGCTGAGATCCTCTGCTCGCCGTTCAGCATTGCCAATTTGACCGATGAACAACGAGATACGATCAGGCAATTTTACAGTGAATTCTGCCTTCACTTTGTGTCCATTATTTGCCCTCAAATTGGCTGGTCGAAAATCGAAGAGATGCTTCGAGACGACAAAGCCCTGGAGCGAGCAGTTGTCTTCAACTGTAATATTGGATTGGACAGCTATTTCATGGGACGTGATGCTGTCCCAGGCATCGGGTCTCATCAGGATGCTACCTTCGAATTGCACAAGCCAACTCGGCGCGTAACTTGGTTTGAGCACCACAATATAGAGCCTATGGATTGGCGCCCTAAATCTAATGTGCCTGAGGAACGTCCAAAACATCCGTTTCAGTTTTCAACAATGAAGCATAGAGAGCTTAAAGTAGTTTCTCTCATCCAGGAGAACCTGTGGAATCAAGCCGGTTGGAGGGGTTTAGGCTTTCAAACATGCGAAGGCGAAACTCCAGTGCTGATGTTTGGCTTCGAGAATGCCGCTATTGGGCATAAGATATTCGAGAACATCGCAAAAACTATCGGAGACAAAGATCCCAATAATGTGTTGCGCATCGCATTGATACGAGGTATTAACAAGCAGAATCCTGCGCATTATCGCGTGGCTGTTACAAGTAATCTTGATCGATCTGATGATGGCTCTTCGAAAGTCCAAACGGCACTTTCTAGAATTCACACCATGACACCAAGCTCTTCTGTAAATATAGACAGATTTTTGAAAAATTACGAAGTGCACAAGAAGTGTCATGTTGCTACGGTGAATGCCGAAGGAAAGCTTGTTAACCATGTGTTAACTTCTGGGGTTGTTGTCATGCATGCCTGGGAGATTGATGAAAACGACCAGGAGATTTCGGCTATCCAGCCTGACGACGATGTCCTTATTCCGGTAAGCATGGAAAATCCTCCAATCAACCGTGCGTTGGCGAAAATTCGTTCATTTGAAGCCAGATAAGGGTTAGTCAACTGCCCCAGATGTCCCATCCACTGCGCCGTGGGGGCTTTCTTGCTTTGCGACGAACGACGCATGACGCATTCGGCTGAAGTCAGATTGGTTCGAGCATCCGCTCCTGGCCGAATGCTGCCTGCCACGAAGGGCCGCAGTCGGCCTTAGCGGTCGTTCGCGAACTGCTGCTTTGGAGTTCAATCTGAGTCGAACCCACCGACCAAGCAGACTACTATGATTTGTTGGATGCTGGAGTTTAGCCCTGTGACTTCGAGCATTGGCCAGAAATGCGAAGAAAAATAAATTCTTGCGACGCATTGCTTACGCCAAAAACCGGTAACCAAACCTTAACAGCTATCATCTGTTGCTAACCTGAGAAAACTGGACGTTCTTATTGGCGTGAGCTATTAGTGAATACAACTCACGGCAAGGATGCTAATTATGGTCAGGTGTATACCGCTAACGTTGGCCTTGGTAGCTCTCGCCGCATCCGCTGGTGATGTCGGCCAGTACAGCAATCAGCAAGAACTGAAGATCAAAGCCTTGAATGGGCTTCAATCGAAATCTCTCAGGGCACACGGGGAGAGCCAACTCTATGTCTATGGCAACGCTCTTCGCGAAGGCAGGGATATCACAGACAGAATAGTGACTGAGCGACTTGACCGTGACCCCGACATGGTTTTAAGAATTCGAGGATCGAATTATGGAGTAATGTCAGAGAGCGGAAACGCTGGTAGTCCATTCAGGGGGGGGAACGGGGTCACTGACCAGACCATTCGCGGTGAAACTGGGGCAGTGGAAGCCGAAAAGTTAGGAGTAGTTATCCCCCCAGAAATTAAGGAGGAAAGACTAAAACAGTCGGGTGAATGTAAAGGCGAGCTTAACGATGGATTGCAAAAACTTCTAATTGCCAAGTGCTTTACATCTCTATCCAACGCGGCCCTCAAAATAACACCATACGCAAGCATTGATAGAACATACACCAGGGGACTTTCCAGTCTCTCCTCACTCGTAACCACATTGGATATTCATCGCTGTGATGTATCTGTTGTACGAAGCGGTCTTTGGGTTACGGCAAAGCACTGCCTAGATGACGTTGACTGGAATCTAGATATATTGCGCATTGTCGTTGAAAACAAGAAAGTGAAAATCACTAAAGCTGTCGCTGCCAAATGCGAGCATGAACCCTGCGATATAGCGTATCTGTACGCCGAAACGCCGCCATCTGCTGAGTTTCCAACAATACTTCCTAAAGGGGTAGAAATCAAATGGGATAATCCAATTTTCATCCCGGGCATTCCATATGGCGCAAAGCTTGCCAGCATATTTGAACCAGAGTCGCCGTACTCGAACGAACCTGTTTCCGCGGATCACGCAAAGCTCAGATATAACGACCTGGTAATGTGGAGCCCATATAACCAAGGTTTCTGTATGAGTCTGGTGAAAGATAACGCCAACTGCATCATTCACACATGCAGTACTGTGAGGGGGTTCTCCGGGGCGCCGATATACAGATACGATCAAAAAAAAGACAAAATTGTTCTTATAGGAATTCACTCTGGAGCCAACGGCGAACCTAATAAGTGCGAAGTTACGAGTAAGAATGTCAATTACGCAAAGCTTATAACTGCCGAGGACTTGCCAAAATGAAAAAATGGATAATAGCAGTTACTGCTTTAATTTCTGGATGCTCTGGAGCACCGACCTCTGATGTTTTTTATACTGGGCCGGCAAATTACGACGAGATCGACAAAGACCCAGCAATGGCCAAAACAAAAGTATTCGTCAAGCGCGGGTACTCTTGTAACTACAAGGCAAAAACAGCTGAATCAGGAGCTTTAGTTGCTCTTCTCCTTCCTACGCTTGTCGAAAAAACCATTGATTACGGATTTGACAAGGTAAAAGAATACAATGCGTATCTCAAGGCTGATGTTACAGTGAAAGGTTCGGCACTTCTAGCCTACAATACTCTGCCTGCTGCATGGCCGCCCAAGGAAGATGGCGATTTGAAGGCCTTGAAAAAACAACAATTCGTTGATAGCGAGATCACAAAGCTAACGAGTTGGTACCTCAAGCAAGATCGCAAACATACAAATAAGGATGAAAGCCTAGAAAAACTGATAGATGACAAAAAAAAGAGATTTGGGGAGCAATTTGATAAGGAAAACATAGCAATTCTCCAAGCATCTGAGAATGATCTTTGTGTTCTTTTGATCTCCGGCAACTACAAAAATGATGCTGACACCAAGGCCCTTGACGACTTTGTGAGCGAGGTAGGCGCAAGTAGAGAAAACCTGCTTGCCTACCAGTCAAAAGTTCCAACAATTGAAAGTAAAGATAAGGATATGCCATTTAAAGGCCTTGTTGGCGCCCCATCTCTTGTATACGAGATGCACATAGTTGTGACTCCAGACTCTGAAGTAAACACTTTTGCTGCCGTGCCTCAAAATCTCTTCTACCCCAACTCCCTCCACAAATGGACAACCAATAAGCCAGAGAGAAAGCTAACTATTATTACAACACTTGGAAGTCATATACAGCCTATCGAAATCCAGCACATAAAAGCTGGAGGCTACTATGATATCAATAAACTCTATGACTACTGGGCAATGTTTACAGCACCTAAAGATGAAGCATTTCAGCAAATTAGCCTCTCTATCTCTGAAGGCCCTGACAAGATGATCACATCAGACTTGTTAGATGCTATAGAAACTCAAAGAGACCCGATCAAGAAAAAAGCTAAAGATTATGCAGACAAAAGGGTTGGCAACACAAAGGACGAGGACAAGTAACCTTTATCCTTTGAAGTACAGCCCTCCCCCGGAGGGCTCGTCTCGAGCTTCCGCAATGGGTCGATAACTGCCATTCATCGGGTAGACGTGACATTTAATTATGACGGCATCACGGGGTACTCGATGGCCTGACGGTCAAACCTAAAACCATCATAGGCTGACTCCTCGGATGTATGCCTGTGCGGATTAGCTGGCGTTTTTGGTCTGAGGGTTTTAAAGGGTTTCAGGGGGTAATCAGCCCCCTAAATCCCCCTGAAAAACGCTGGATTGGTACAAAAAGTGGTACGACAAGAGTGATGCGGGTGCAGCACAGTAGACTGAGGCGCCCAACCTGAATAACCTGCACCACCAATCTACTGCGACGGTGTAGGAAATGGCTTTTCCGGAAAATATCTTTGTACCCATTGGCGTTGTCTCAGCAGCCTTGATCGCAGGAGCTATTGCCTATGCTGGATTCATTTCAACAAAGGAATCAAAAGTTTCAGAGTTTAGACAAAATTGGATCAATAGCCTCAGAGATGAAATTTCAAAATATATTTCTTGCATAGACTCATTAATCGAACACATAACAAAAGACAACGCAGGGATGATGTATGCTCCGACAAAGTTCATGGAGAAAAAACTGGATCACAGTGAGCTTTATACCGAGATGCTCCAAGCCAGGATAAGCATCCTCCTTAGAATTAATAACAAGGAAAAAAAGCCAGAAGATTTTGAAAGAAACGAAAAATTCCTTACTCTCATCGAAAATATATATATCAAGTTTGAAAGCAGGAAATTTGCCGACGTTTATGAGGATATTAAGCTCTTGACTTCTGCCTCGAGAGATCTGCTTAAGCACGAGTGGAATCGCGCTCGCGATGGAGAGAAAAAATTTCAAGAAGCCAAAGCAGTCTCCGAATGGACAATGGGAGCAGCGGGGGCATTTTTAATGGCACTTTTTATGACCATTGGGTACGAAGCCCTTACTACCGCGCTTGCCAGTTCGTCAGCAAGCCCTGAAACTAAAGCAGTCACGACGCTCAAGGCCCCCTAGTTACAGCTCATTGCTGTACATCACAGGTACTCAGCGTTCATTACGGCTGGCATGGATTGATGTGGCCCGGCGACACCAGCACAATGACAGCATCGAGTTCCACAAGGAGACGGATTGATGTTCAACCTTTTGGTCAAATCATCCCCATGGTCTGCGAATCGCGACATTTTCTGGGCGAGTCGTGTGTTCGAATACACGGAACCTCAAATTCAACAACTATTTACCAGCAATCAGTCAGTCGATTTCGACAAGCTGCTACGACTACCTACATTGTTCGCAGAAGAAACCGATCGTACTGAGCTACAAATGGCAAGGGTGGGGCGAATAGTAGAGGTGCGAAAAATCGGAGGCGATGAAATATCCCTTGAGTATTTCTTCGATCCTGCAATTCCCCCCATCCCCCAAGCAGAGCTTATTCGGCTGGCGCCATCGCTTGGCGTTCAAGCAACACGTTACGGTCCACCGTCATTTTCTAGAACCCACTGGGCCGTAAAAGACATCGACCTATTCCACCTGCTGCTTACTCAACGTAACCAACAGACGCGCACACCCAGCGTTTTCAGCTTGGAGCAGTCGCAAACCGTTGATAACGACCTGCTCTCTGCAATGATGCCTTTCGCGGGTTTCGATGGCACCTGGAACACAATTCAACGTGTCGCTATAGCGAATGGGATGCGATCTGGTAGAGCAGATAATTTCTGGGAGCACCATGCAATTATTCAAGACATTGTGTCACTCATTGATCGATCTGCCATCGTCATTTGTGATTGTTCATCAAGAAACGCCAATGTTTTTTACGAGATGGGAATTGCACACAGCTTCGGAAAAGAAGTAATTCTAATTACCCAAAATCCTGCTGACATTCCCTTCGATATCGCTCATCACCGGTATATACGATATCTGAATAATGGAGAAGGCCATCTACAGCTAGAAAGGGAGCTTTCTGCTCGTGTAGCCACCTTGCAGGCTCAACGTGCTAACTCACGCACATAAGCTTGACAGCTTGAAAATGGGCACCAAGGTTCGGGGTTTATTGCCTCTTCCGTTGACGCTTGCTTCAAACGGTGCCTATCGGAGCCAGACCGCGAAAAGTCCCCACACATTTTCGGGCCATCTCCGGCGTCCTGCCGAACGATCACACCTTCTCTTACTGCTCCGTTTCTTCCTATCGACGGAGGAATGCCATGCCGCACTCTGACCTGCTCCCTTCCCTGCTCTACAAGATCAATGAACACCAGCTCGCCCTCGAGGCCGCCATCCTGGAATTATCAAATTAAGTTGAGCAGCGCGGCTCTGCCGAGATGGCCGACAACATCAGGGGTGCCCTGGTCGCAATCGACCGCAACGAGGAGTTCATCAAGATGACACTCGCAGTGATGATGACGCCTGAGTGACCGCTATCAACAAAAGCTGCCGTTCCCGGCGGGCAGCTCTCGGCCAAAGGCAGTCAGTAAGCACATTTTTTTGACTGACCGCTTTAGGCAGGCTTCAAACATTCGACACGAGCATTGCTAATGACAGGTGACTCGTGTCAGCCGTCTGCTTGACTGTCGATACGCGTCCGTTGCTATAGGCAACTGGTCTAATTTTGCTTAATGCCATCGCTATCTAATTTCATGCTCTCGACTGCCTCTGCGAAAGCGTTTGCCGATTGAGTGACCTGATTGCAAAGAGAAATGAACTCGTCGCCATAGTTTGCGTCACTAGAACTTGTAGTCAAAATTTTATGATCGGCATCTACACGGTGCTTGGCCACTGCTTTAATGGCAACTGAAAGCCTGATGGAAAGTTTTAGCTCCACCTCGGCAAGTTCGAGGAGCTGCAACGCACTAAGAGGTCTTGTACTGGCATGAATAAAATCTGGCTCGTGCTTTCCAAGCGCGGATTGCAACAAGGTTTTGATGGGGTTAGCCTTCAGTGAGTCAGGCCCGACAATTTTATATAGCTCACTGCAGCTATCAGCAAGTGCCTTATTGGTATTTTCAACAGGCATTCGCAAGTGCTCGTTATCAACACGCCCGAAAAGTTCATCAGGACTAAAAATAGTATTTAACCTAATAATAGCACCTTGAAGCTTTTGAATTGGCTTGGGGAACTCTACCCAGGCGCCATCATATGTCCGAGCTGCAAACAGTTTAAAATTTTCATCGCTGGGATCGAGTGTCGGGCGGGCAATTTCATGTGCGTGCCAGTGGCGCTGCTCGGCATCTGACAAGGCGTACAAGTCCTTGTAGATAGCTGTGACAAAGGTTTTTCCATCTTCTGATTTACCCTTTCCAAACCGTACGTCGATATATCTTTCATCGGGAGAACTCGATTTGGTCCATATGTGTCCTCCTGCCGACGAGTCATCAACTTCGTACCAGTCTAGATGGCTGAAGTATCGTCCAAGCACTTCTTCCGAAAAAAAGCACAACGCTAGTTGATGCTCTCCACACATGAGACGCTTTTTGTATTCGGAAGGATTAGAACGAGCGTGCTCACTACTGTAAAAATATTCCGTCAATTCTTTCCGGCTGGGAAAAAATATATGAGTTATGACAGGAGTAAATGTGAGCTCTCCACCAGAGTTTGGAGTCGGGAGGCTAACTAAGCTAAGCTCTACATTTGCATTCATGGTTCCTCTGCCAGCATCAACCCATGATTCGATCAACTGCATAACCATTTGGTGCGAGACACGCAACCGCTGGGCCAGATCTATTCCACTTACGCCACCGAACGTGGCATTCTAACTGCGGATAGCTTCAGCAAAAAGTTTTTCTTGAGTAACTTGTTTTAAAGCCACAGCCCACCCCTAATTTATTATCCGCCAGTAATGATTCGCTTGTTGCGTTTACCGATCCCCTTTCGGAGTAAGTCAGATATGGCAATGGCCGTGCTCATAATTGGAGCTAAAACGATGCCTAAGGTAGCCTATCTGCTCTTATACGCACGATGGTAGCAGCAGCTGTAGGAAAGTTGGCAAACGGCTGCTATGACCGAAATCCGCCATTCATGACTGCCCGCTTCTGGCCGACTGCTGCCTGTGAGTGAAGGCGAATTCGTAAAGTCGCCGAATGGCAGGCTTCATGGACCATGAGAAATGTCGCCTGGTACAGCTGCAACTCACGCCCTGCATTTAGTAATGGAGGTAGGAAGCGTTATCTAGCGCGTTGCCGCCTTGTCGGATTCAAGACGTTCTTTTTTGAGCTCTATCGCCAATTCAGTGAGCGCGATCATACGATCATATTGCACAAGCATCATTTGCACGTAGCCACACATGAAGAAGAAAAAGACGTTCGCCACTGCTACGGCAAATACCCAATCCATACGTGCGCTGATGCCTGCGCCGTCGAGAGTTTTAATGAGTGTCGAAATACCGATAAATAGGGCAAGGAAGCCAGGAAAAACCCCAACTTTTTCCAACGCACCGACTACCATGTAGGTGCGCTTTTCGAATCCGCTGCGCTCGCTTTTGAGTTCGAGCGCGCCAAGTTTGAGAGTCTCACGAGAAAGTGCTGCGAGTTCGGGCAAATACTGTGCGTCGATTTGCATTACCGTTTTAACGTTCCACTCCAAAAGGCTGGCAAACGGAGCAGAAATCACTTTTTTTAACGAATGGCGGTACAGCAACACACCCACAAAAGGATAGAGGAACAAGGCCAGATAAGACATGGCAATCAGCACCCAACTTACGTTGAACAGCCAGTGGGCGACGATGGATTTGCCAAGTATGGCCAGTAATACCGCCACAACTGACGGGCTTATCATAGCGAACCAAAAATATTGGGTTTCAAGACGGTAGTTTCTATTGGTCTTGCGTTGGTTGCGACTGATTCGCACGGTTTGCTTGTAGGCTTGCTCGATCTGAGCCTTGATTCGGATATATTTGTCGCTTTCGGTTGTCATGAGATTCCTTCGGAATACGATGATGCAAAGGCAAGGATCGCAGGAATAACCGGTCGATTGAAAGGGCTGTGCCCAGAGGGGATGAGCTGGTGAGCGTCCGCATTTGGCCGTTTTCTGACCTTCGTTTAGATGTTGAACTGCCAGGATTTTCCTAAGCGATGAGTGAGTAATTGCATGGTCAGCAAATAGTAATAGCGCGTCGATTGAGTGTGCTGGTTTAGATGGTGGTTCAAAAACCACGCAAGGTGTTTTCTCTGCCAAGTCCATGGATTGTCGCGTTGCCAGCGCTCAGCGATCGCTGTTTGGATGGCCTTCGCCTGGCGCAGGTGGCGTTGGCGCGTGGTATGAGACCCGGTCAGGACGCCCGTCAGGAACAGATCCATATCGAATACCGTGCTCATGCGAGACCACCAATGTAAGCGGCCACCACGACGATACGGTTGTGCCCCAGCTCATAGCTGATTTGTACTCGGGCTTCCTGATCGAGACGTCGGTCGAGTTGATAGCAATGGCCACCGTTGATGGGGGCAGGATGGTGGGTGATTTGCTCATAGCGTTCGCACGCATAGGCTGCCCGCAATTCGTGGAAGCCTTTGAGGTTGTACTGATGGAGGATGTCCCGTGCAGGACGGACGATTCCCCGTTGGAAATCGAGGTAGGTTTCGTTCGGTGCAAGTAGGTTGCGGCTACCATCGGGTGAGACCTGTTCGGCGAATCTCAGCGCCTCGCGAATATGATCATCCGCCCTGATCCAGCGAGGTGCCGAGGCACCTGAGCGGCCCCCCTTGGTGCCATCCTGGATGTTGATCTTGCCGTATTGTTCGGCCTCACGTTTTAAGCGCGGAAGGTCGGCCAAAATGGCCTCACGTAAGCGCATGCCGGTGGCTCGCGCTAACTGAGCGATGGCCGCGGCACGCGGCTGCTGGTGTGCGCAAAGCACCTCTACGACCCTCTTCACATGTTCGCGGTCTTGGCCTTGCGGCACCGAACGACGAACACTGGTGCGCCGCATTCCTAGCGCCTTGCTCGGACTCGGTACTTTCACATACTGATCACCGCGAAGCGCTGCAAGGGTCCGATTGACGCTGGACAATCGGTTTTGCGCAGTGGTGATGGCGAGATCGCTGCGCTCAACCAGGTGACGCAGATGCTCCGCGTAATCCAGCAGGGTCTGCCGATCAATCTGCCGTGCGTCATTAATTCCCGGGCCATCCTCCGACCGACACCAGCGTACAAACGCCAGCCAACGATCACTGTGTGCTTTGACCGTCCCGTAATGCCCGCCGCCAAACAGATCGCGTAGCGCCTGTGGCCCGGCATAACTCAGTTGCCGGCCATAGCCAAAATTGCGCCCGTCACGTTTACCTACCAGTGCCATGATCAAACTCCTGTCGAAGCCAAATCTTTGAAGCTTTCCCCACGTCATCCCGCCAAGAATGTTGAGTGTTATCAGGGATCAAGGCCCCTGCGACCTGTGAGGGTTGTCCACTAACGCGGGACTGGCGGCTCTTTACGACCGGGAGCTTGGGCATCTCATGATCTGGCCTCCTGAGCACTTCCGAGGAAGTGGGCGGGTGGAGGCTGCACTGGTTGACGAGACCAGCACCGCGAGATCCTGAGTCGGGTGAAGGCAGTGATGCGATGACCGGGGCATGCCTGACTGTCAGTCAGGTGCGGTCCATTCCGTGGGCTGCGGCACCATCATCTGCATCGCTGTTGCCGGTGACTTCGGTGTTTGTCACGCCGATTGTCACGAGGGGGAATGCCGCAAAGCCTTGTACGAGTTGGGCTGCAGCAGCGGTAGGAGCGCCCGTCTCTTTCCGGAAGAAAGAGACGGGCGCAGGTTGGCGCAATGAAATGGCCAAGCGGATAGGTTGCTGCAGGGCAGCTATAAAGGGGGATGAGTTGCCGCAGTGGCACTCTGGTAGAAGTAGGCATCCATCACATCGCTGTGACCGTGCGAGCCGCCAGACGCTAATCGCACTTTGGGAGAACCACCACGTGGCGTAGCCTTAAAGGTTCTGGCTACCTGGGTTGCTGTCAACGACAGCGCTTTGCCCGATCTTTTCTACGCCTGTGGATAATTTGGGTCAAGGCTCGAATTTTCGGGAACTCTGCGGCTGTGGATGAAATTATCCACCGGTGGAAATCTATGGTTTTCCACAGATAATTTGCGTGGGCTTTAGATTTTTTACATGAGGTCCATCCAAGCAGGGCGGCTTTGCAGCCCCGCTTGGATGGACCCGCGTGGAAGGCGGACTGCGGTGATCTTATTGGCTTACCCACGTTTGGATGCGCCACGGTTATTTTGTAGGGCGGTAATGTTGTCGCCGACCGGGTGAGCGAATTCGTGGGGCGTCACATGCCCATGGCGGTTGGCGTCGATGTAGTTACTCCACCACGCCATGATCAGCCTGCGCTGTTCGAGGAATTCGGCCTTGTGGATATACGCGGCGCGCACGCGGTTGCGTTCCTTGTGGCTCATTTGTCTTTCGATGGCTGCGTCGGTCCATAACCCGGACTCCAGTAGGGCGCTACAGGCCATGGTCCTGAAGCCGTGGCCGCACACGTCCTTGCTGGTGTCATAGCCGACGTTGCGGAGCATGGTGTTCACCGTGTTCTCGGACATGGGCTTCCAGTACTTGTGGTCGCCCGGTAGCACTAACTCTGAAAAGCGACTGAGGCTGCGCAGGCGCTCCAGTATTTCGATGACCTGCGGCGATAGCGGAACCATTTGAATGTCGCCGTTCATCTTGGTCCCGCGTGTGGAGTTGCGTACCCCTTCAATCGGTGCGCGCGTATCGGGGATTTCCCACATGGCGCGTTGGAAGTCGAACTCACTCCATCGAGCGAAGCGCAGTTCGCTGGAGCGGACGAATACATGTAGCGTGAGCAGGACGGCAAGGCGCGTCAGCTCGCGGCCGTTGTAGTTGTCGATACGGTGTAGCAGTTCGGGTAGGCGGTTGAGGGAAAGGGCCGGGCGATGGACTGTGCGCGGCGCGTGAATCGAGCCTGCCAGATCCAGTGCAGGATTCATGGTGATCTGCCGAGCCCTTTTGGCCCCGCGCATGATGGTGGATAAGTAGTTCTGTACCCTTAACGCCACATCCATGGTGCCGCGTTCCTTAATGCGCTGGGTGATCTCTAGCAGGTCGTGGGTATCGAGTTCAGCGATGGGTCGTTGGCCGATTAGCGGGAAGACGTGGGTGCGCAGTCGGCTCATTACGGTTTTCGCGTGGCCTTCGGTCCAGCGGCGGGACATATCAGCGTGCCACTCCAGGGCGACGGTTTCGAAAAGCAGTGCCGCCCGCTGGGCTACGATCTTGGCCTTCTTCTTTTCTTCCATTGGGTCGAGGTTGTCGAGCAGCAACGCCTTGGCTTCGTCTCGCTTACGTCGTGCGACGGAAAGGGTAACGATGGGGTAATTGCCGATGATGAGCGTCCCTTCCTTGCCGCTGGGTTTGGTGTACTTCAAGCGCCAGGTCTTCACGCCATTGGGTTTGACGAAAAGGTACATGCCGCCGCCGTCGAACAGTTTGTAGGCGCGTTCGCGGGTTTTGGCTGTGCGGCATTGCAGGTCGCTGAGGGGGATCGCTAGACGTGGCATAGGGGTACGCGCTCCTGACCGGAAAATCGCAGTACCCCTAACATACCCTCGGGGAAGGGGGATTTTGTTGGATCCCGACAGAGGGTCCTGGAACGAAAAAACCCGCCAAATGGCGGGTTTTCGGGGCTTCCAGAGCATTCGGTGGAATGCAATGGAGCCTAATGTGGTGCCGGCACCAGGAGTCGAACCCGGGACCTACTGATTACAAGTCAGTTGCTCTACCAACTGAGCTATACCGGCGTGTGGGCGACGATTATAGCGATTGGCGAGGTTCTGTAAACCCCTGAAATCTGACTATTTTTGCTTTGTGCCGGGCTCTAGCCGCGCACCAGCACTTTCTTGAGTTTTTCGAGGGCGCGCCACGAGCGGCTGTTGCGCAGGGCGTGGAGTGCAGCTTCGGCGCGGTCGGCGCGTTGGCGTTCGGCGATCAGGGCCTGTTCCAGGTCGGTGGCGGGGGCGACGAAGCGGTGGCCGGGGTTGAACTGGAATTCGTCGAGGTTGCACGGCGGGATGTCGAAGGCGCCCTTGAGGTTCAGGTGTTCTTCGGCCAGGTAGAAGGTGTTGATGCCGTCGAACACCACCGGGTGGTAGCCCGCGCCGGTAACCAGGGTTTCCCAGGCCTGGTCGCGGTTCCATGGGGTTTCGATCAGCAGGATCCACGGTCGCCAGCGGTTGAAGTCCATGCTGCGCAGCACGGTTTCTTCGTGGCCTTCGACGTCGATCTTGAGGAAATGGATGGGGCCGCCGACATGGGCCTCGCAGATGTCGCTCAGGGTGCGTGAGCTGACGATCTGGGTCTGCACCGGCATGCCGGCGTCCTTGTGTTGCTGGGCGATGGCGGGGTCGAGGGTGGACAGGCCGGTATCGGCGATGCCGTAGAAGGTCAGGGCCTCGGCATTGTCGCCGGCGGCGCATTGCAGGTTGGTGTCCCTGGGCCGCTCCTGGCACAGGGCGTGGTAATAGCTCGGCACCGGTTCGACGTTGATGCCGCGCCAGCCGCGATCGTAGAAGGCGCGGGTCACCGAGTCGGCAGTGGGGTGGTTGGCGCCGACGTCGATGTAGAAGCCGTTTTCAACGTGTTTGAGCGCGCGCCACAGGCGGATGTCTTCGAAATTTTGTGCATAAGAAATGAACGTCACTGTCTTTTCCCGTCAATCACAAAGGTTCTGGATCGGACGCGCCCGCGAGCGCCTGCGTCTGTATAACAAGCGTCGCCGACCGGCGCAATTTGCCGCGCCTGTGGTGCCGGTTTTCGGCTGTTATGTCCTTTGGCATTGACGCTTATGCACAATCGATGGCTGTCGCGCGGCTGTTTTCGCTGATTTTGTGGATCCGTTCTCAACTCGCCGCAACTGGCTGTTTTTTCGCTGATTTATTTTTATGAACAAAAAATGACCAGCTCTGTATTGAGGCTGTAGCAGGCGATTTCAGCGGCTTTGGCGGGATTTCATCAACAGAGTTATCCACAGGCTGGATAGGATGATGGATCCAACTTATCCACGTTCCGCCAGCAGCATCAGATTGCGTGGGGTGAGCGGTGCCGGGCAGAACAGGCCCAGTTGTACGCGGTAACCCTGTTCCTGCAAAAACAGCCCGCGATCGAGCACCAGCCACAGCTCCAAGGGCCGGCGAAACAGGCCGCGCAGCAGCTCCAGGTTGCGGACCTGGGCCAGGCGCTGCCAGCCGGCGGCTTCCAGCGCCGGCCAGTCCTGCGAACCGACTGTGGGTAAGTCCTTGAGGGCCGCCAGGTCGCGGCAGTAGTCGGCGAAGGGTTTGTCCAGCCAGCTAGCGGGCAGCGACGGGGTGGGCAGGTATTCGTCGACCCCGCGCAGCCGGCGTTGCAGCAGGTCGAAGGCCAGGCGGCGGGCCATGGAGCTGTCGCGTTGGCGGCGCACCCGGGCGCCGGCGGTGACGGTCTCGCTCAGGGGCAGGCCCAGGTCGTCGAGGGACAGTTGCAGCGCCGAGCCCTTGGCCGGGCCGGAGAGCGGCTGGTACTCGGCATGGCTGATGCGGTTGTAGCAGCAGGGCGCGATAGCCAGCTGGCGGCAGCCGCGTTCGCTGGCCAGTTGCATCAGGCGTACATGCAGGTCGCCACAGGCGTGCAGGGCCACCGGGGTGTGTTCGGCGCTCAGGCGGGCAGCAGCGTCGGCGGCGAGTACGTCCTGCTGCAGGTGGCTGGCCGGCAGCCGATGGTGTTCGCTCAATTGCCGGCCGCTGGCGACCAGCGCCGGGTCGTATTCCAGGCAGGTCAGCCGTTGCCCGGGTTGCAGCAGGCGGCGGCCGAGATGGCCCTTGCCCGAGCACCAGTCCAGCCAGTGGCCGGGCGCCCGGGTGAACCCCAGGCAGGCGGCGAAGGCTTCGATCTGCTGCCATTTGCGCCCGGGCACATCGACGTTGAGGCGCTGGCGGGCGGCTGGCACCTCATGCATCGGCAGCTCGGCCACGGCACCGAGCGCGGCGGCGGTCCGCGCCAGATCGGGGAAGGGCGCGGGAGCATCGAGCCGTTCTGGGTGGTTATGGCTGACCTCGGCATCGTCCAGGCTGCGCTGGCGCAGCCACTGGGCGAGTTCGCGGTGTCGGGCTTCCCAGGGCAGCTGCGGCTCGGTGAAGGGGCGTGGGCGCCAGAGCGGTTGATGGTCCAGCAGGAAGCGGTCCAGGGCCTGGAAGCGGCTGAGGAGTTCGGGGCCTTGGAGGGTGGAGGGCATGCTGGGCTCGGCGGTGTCTGGGGAGGGTGATCGCGAGCAAGGCTCGCTCCTACAGGTTAGCGGGGCGCCGGTAGGAGCGAACGGTTCAGCGGCCTTGGCACTGCTCGACGCGCAGCCAGCGTTCCAGCAGCTTGAAGCCTTGCACCAGCACATAGGACATCAGCAGGTAGAACACCCCGGCGGCGAAGAAAATCTCCACCGGCAGGTAGGTGCGGGCAATGATGGTGCGGGCCATGCCGGTCAGTTCCAGCAGGGTCACGGTGCTGGCCAGGGCGCTGGCCTTGAGCATCAGGATCACTTCGTTGCTGTAGGCCGGCAGGCCGATGCGCGCCGCCCGGGGCAGGATGATGTAGAACAGCGCCTTGGGCTTGGACATGCCCAGCGCCCGCGCCGCTTCGATCTCGCCCGGCGGGATGGCCTGGATCGCCCCGCGCAGGATCTCGGCGATATAGGCCGCGGTGTGCAGGGTCATGGTGGCGGTGGCGCACCAGAACGGATCGCGCAGGTACGGCCACATCGCGCTGTTACGCACTGCGTCGAACTGCGCCAGGCCGTAGTAGACCAGGAACAGCTGCACCAGCAGCGGCGTGCCGCGGAAGAAGAAAATGTAGGCATAGGGCAGGGCGCGCACGTACCACAGGCGCGACGAGCGGGCGATGCCCAGCGGAATGGCCAGCAGCAGGCCGGCGATGACCGCGATGGCCACCAGCTCCAGGGTCAGCGTGGCGCCCTGGGCCAGCTTGGGCAGCCACTTGATGATCACTTCCCAGTTCATTGGGCGCTCCTCGCGAAGCCGCGAGCGGCGCGTTTTTCCAGGAAGTGCATGCCGGTCATGGCCAGCACGGTCAGGCCCAGGTACATGAAGGCCGCCACCATATAGAAGGTGAAAGGTTGCTTGGACACGGTCACGGCGATCTGCGAGTGACGCATGATTTCTTCCAGGCCGATCACCGACACCAGCGCGGTGTCCTTCATCAGGATCATGAACAGGTTGCCCAGGCCCGGCAGGGCGATGCGCCACATCTGCGGCATGATCAGCCTGGTGAAGATCCGCCATTTCGACAGGCCCAGGGCCACGCCGGCCTCACGATGGCCCTTGGGAATGGCGAGGATCGCGCCACGGAACACTTCGGTGGCATAGGCGCCGAAGCACAGGCCGAGGGCGATGACCCCGGCGGCGAAGGCATTGAGTTCCAGCTCCGGGTTGCCGAAGAACTCACCCAGGGCGCGCATCAGGTTGACGGTGCCGAAGTAGATCAGCAGCACCCAGAGCAGTTCGGGAACGCCGCGCACCAGGGTCGAATAGGTGCCGCCAAGCCATTGCAGCGGCTTGTACGGGGAAGTCTTGGCCAAGGCGCCGAGCAGGCCGAGCACCAGCCCCAGGCACAGCGCCGAAAGAGCCAGCTTGACGGTCATCAGCGCGCCAGCGGCAAGCGCCGGGCCGAATCCGTAGAGATCGATATTCATGGATGGTTATTCAAGTCGCGGCAGGCTTTGCTAAGGACCGGCGCCCTCGGGGAAGGGCGCCGGGCAGGCCAGTCAGTATCAGTAGATGCTGAACGGGAAGTACTTGTCGTTGATCTTCTTGTAGGTGCCGTCGGCCACGATTTCCTTCAGGGCGGCGTTGAGCTTCTCGCGGATCGGATCGTTCTTGCGCACGGCGATGCCGATCTTGTCGCTTTCTTCAACCGGGTCGCCCTTGAACTCGTAAGGCTTGCCCGCTTCGCTTTTGAGCCACTCGTAGTTGACGTACTTGTCGGCCAGGATCGCGTCCAGGCGGCCGGACGTCAGGTCGAGGAAGGCGTTTTCCTGGGTGTCGTAGAGCTTGATGGTGATGTCGTCGCCCAGGTTGTCTTCCAGCCAGGTGCCGGCCAGGGTGGCGCGCTGCGCACCGATGATCTTGCCCTTGAGGGAAGCCTTGTCGGTCTTGAAGTCGGTCTTGTCTTTAGGCGCGATGAACTGCAGCTTGTTGGAGTAGTACGGGTCGGTGAAGTCCACCGCCTGCTTGCGCTCGTCGGTGATCGACATCGAGGAGATCAGGAAGTCGAACTTCTTGGCGTTCAGGGCCGGGATGATGCCGTCCCAGTCGGAGGTGACCACTTCGCACTCGACTTTCATCTTGGCGCACAGGGCATCGCCGACGTCTTTGTCGAAACCGACGACCTGGCCGCTGGCATCCTTGTTGTTGAACGGCGGGTAGGCCGCTTCGATGCCCATCTTCAGTTTGTCGGCGGCCATCGCATTGGCCGAGAACACCAGAGTGGCGGCAGCGGCCAGGAGGAATTTCTTATAGCTCTGCATGCGTGTTGCTCCGTTAGCGGTTGCTGGACATGAATTGTTTGCAGCGTGCCGAAAGCGGGTTCTCGAACACCTGCTGTGGCGATCCTTGCTCTTCCACCAGGCCCTGGTGCAGGAACACCACTTCACTGGAGACCTGACGGGCAAAGCCCATTTCGTGGGTGACCAGCAGCATGGTCCGGCCTTCTTCGGCCAGGGCGCGGATCACGTTGAGCACTTCCTGGACCATTTCCGGGTCCAGTGCCGAGGTCGGCTCGTCGAACAGGATGACTTTGGGCTGCATCGCCAGGGTGCGGGCGATGGCGGCGCGTTGCTGCTGGCCGCCGGAGAGCTGGGCCGGGTAGGCGTGGCGCTTGTCGGCGATGCCGACCTTGGCCAGCAGCGCTTCGGCCACTTCGATGGCTTCGGCCTTGCTCTGGCCGAGCACCCGGCGCGGCGCCTCGATGATGTTGTCGAGCACGCTCATGTGCGGCCAGAGGTTGAAGTTCTGGAACACGAAGCCGATTTCGCTGCGCAGGCGGTTGATCTGCTTGCCGTCGGCGGCAACCAGTTCGCCGTTCTTGGCGGCCTTGAGCTTGAGTTCTTCACCGGCTACCAGGATCTGGCCCTGGTGCGGGTTTTCCAGGAGGTTGATGCAACGCAGGAAGGTGGACTTGCCGGAACCGGAGGAACCCAGGATCGAGATCACATCGCCGTCGCGTGCGGTCAGCGAGACACCCTTGAGTACCTCCAGCGAGCCGTACCGTTTGTGCAAGTTGCGGATTTCAAGCGCGGGCGTGGCCTCAGCCATGTGCGGTCCTCATGAGTTCATTGCGCTCCTGCTGGTAGCGGCTTTTCTGGCGAGGCGCCAACCTAGCATAGCGTTCGAATGACAGCCAACAGCGCTTCAGGGTGTAAGCAGACGGCGTGTGACAGGTTGTCGCATCGGCACAGCAGACTGTCGCCCCGTCAACAACCGAACGCCCGTTTGAACCCTGTTCCCAGCGGGTGTCGCGTAAAAAAAGGCGCGATGGTGCCAGCTTTGGCCAGGTGTTGGAAGGGTAAAACGGCCAAAGGTTGCGTATCCGCCCTCTATTTGTGCGTCGCACACTTTTTGTGTGTGTTTCTGGTGCGCTGCTTCGTTCTGCAAATGGGTGGTGCGGTAACGTTCTGGCGCAAGGCCATTAATCTCAAGGACTTGCGCTCATCCGCCGGTCGCCTTCGCAGGCCGCGCCGGCTGGGAGCCTGTAACATTTTGGCGCAAATCTTGCGTAAGAAATAAAGAACGCCCTGTTGGATTCTTTTTACGAGAAAGAATATCCAGACCGGGTGGACGCTTTCGCTTTCTTCGCAAAGGTAGTTTCAATGAGCAGTACGCAGACCTCCAATGACCTCGAACAGGGGCTCAAACCGCGGCATGTCACCATGCTGTCGATCGCCGGGGTAATCGGCGCCGGGCTGTTCGTCGGTTCCGGCCACGCCATCGCCGAAGCCGGCCCTGCCGTGCTGCTGGCCTATGCGGCCGCGGGCACCCTGGTGGTGCTGGTGATGCGCATGCTGGCCGAAATGGCCGTCGCCTCGCCGGACACGGGTTCCTTCTCGACTTATGCCGACCGCGCCATCGGCCACTGGGCCGGTTTCACCATCGGCTGGCTGTACTGGTGGTTCTGGGTGCTGGTGATTCCGCTGGAGGCCAACGCCGCCGCGACCATCCTGCATGCCTGGTTCCCTGATATAGCGATCTGGGCCTTTACCCTGGTCATTACCTTGCTGCTGACCGCGACCAACCTGTTCAGCGTGAAGAACTACGGTGAGTTCGAGTTCTGGTTCGCCCTGATCAAGGTCGTGGCGATCATCGGTTTCGTGGTGCTCGGCCTGCTGGCGATCTTCGGCTTGCTGCCGACCAGCAATGTCAGCGGTGTCTCGCACCTGTTCGATACCCAGGGCTTTTTGCCCAACGGCATGGGCGCGGTACTCGCCGCCATGCTGACCACCATGTTCTCGTTCATGGGCACCGAGATCGTCACCATCGCCGCCGCCGAATCGAAGAACCCGGGCCAGCAGATCAGCAAGGCCACCAACTCGGTGATCTGGCGGATCGGCCTGTTCTACCTGGTGTCGATCTTTATCGTCGTGGCCCTGGTGCCATGGAATGACCCGAGCCTGGCCCAGGTCGGTTCCTACCAGACCGTGCTCGACCGCATGGGTATCCCCAACGCCAAGCTGATCGTCGATCTGGTGGTGCTGGTGGCGGTGACCAGTTGCCTGAACTCGGCGCTCTACACCGCCTCGCGCATGCTGTTCTCCCTGGGCAAGCGCGGCGACGCCCCGGCCGCGGCCAAGCGCACCAACACTAGCGGCACGCCTTACTGGGCGGTGATCCTGTCCACCGCAGCCGCCTTCCTCGCGGTATTCGCCAACTACGTGGCACCCGCCGCGGTGTTCAATTTCCTGTTGGCCAGTTCCGGCGCCATTGCCTTGCTGGTGTACCTGGTGATCGCGGTATCGCAGCTGCGCATGCGCCAGAAACGCACGGCGGCCGGCGAGAAGATCGCCTTCCGCATGTGGCTGTTCCCGGGCCTGACCTACGCGGTGATTGTGTTCATCGTCGGGGTGCTGACCATCATGCTGTTCCAGGAAGGGCACCGCATGGAGATCGTCGCCACCGGCCTGCTGAGCATCGTCGTGATCGCGGCGGGCCTGCTGGTTGCGCGTCGGCGCAAGCTGGAGAAGCAGGCGGCCGGTGTATTGAGCCGCGCCTGAGTTTTTCCCGGTAACGAAAAAGGCCGCTGTCAGTGCAGACAGCGGCCTTTTTTAGGGCCTGTACCGACGTTTTCGCGGGCAAGCCTCGCTCCTACAGAAGAAGGTGATCCTTGCTCGCGATGGCGATTGAATATTCAACACGGCAGTGAGGGCCATGCATGACGCGCTGTAGCCGCTGCCGAAGGCTGCGATCGGCCGGGCACCGGCCGCAACCCCGGCAAACGGGTAATGGCTGACCCACCGCAGACGGCCGCTTCGTCGGAGCGCCACCCAAGCTGATCGCAGGCTGCGCCAGCGGCTACAGATTGTGTTGAAGCTTATTTCTGCATCAGGGCTTCCGACGCGGCCAGGTAGGCGGCCTGGAACTCCGGGCTTTCGATCCAGGCCAGGGCGCCGGCCTCGTCGGTCTCGGTGGACCACTGGCGGTACTCGATCAGGGCGGCGAGGATGAAGTCCATGGCGCCTTCCTCGCCTTCCTGCTCGTAGACGATCTCCAGCAGCGGGTCTTCCAGGAACGCCGCGCACATCGCCTGCTGGCTGGTCTTCTCGGCGTCGATCATCTTCTTGAACAGCTCGGTCAGGTCCACCGATTCGAAGTCGATGCGGTCGTCGTTCGGGTCCAGCTCCACCGGCGCGGCGTTGCGCTGGGTGCGGTTCTGCTTGGCCTTGGTTTTCGCCCGCTGGGCTCTTTTGTGTTGCTTGTTCGCAGATGCCATGGGCGTCGTACCTTTTGCGCAAAGAGGGGGCCAGGGATGGATACAGTGTCCGGCCTGGCTTTCAGGCGGCAGAGGATGCCAGTAAATGCGCTGCCTGGCACGCTCAACGGCTACCGCTGATCAGGCGTCCCGGGGTGTCGCTGGGCAACGCGGCGTGTTGCAGCCAGGCCAGGGCGATCGGCCACAGGCGGTCCTGGTAATGGCTGCGGAAAAACGCGAAGTGCCCGACTTCCCGCTCGCCGATGTCCTCGGGTTCGATGCGCCAATGGCTGCGCTGGCTGGCGGTGAAGTAGCCCAGCAGGCGCTCGATGGCCGGCACGGTGCCGTAAGGGTCGTCGCTGATGCTGATGGCCAGCAGCTGCGCCTTGACCCGGGCGAAGGGCAGCGCCGGGTCCCGGCGCGCCAGGTGGCGCCCGCTGGGCCGCCGTTGATAGTGCGCGGTGGGCGTGGCCCAGTCGCGCACCACGCCGGCGGGGGTGTCCTCCAGCCAGCCCATGCGCTTGCCGGGGAAGTAGCCGTAAATCGCCGTCAGCAGCGGCATCACAACATGCCACTTGCCCAGCATGCGCCAACGGCTCGCCGGGGCGTAGTCGCGCCAGTAGGCGAACTGCGCGCCTACGGTCACCACGCGGCGGATCAACTGCCCGGATGCGCCCAGCCCCGCGGCGCAGCCGCCGAAGCTGTGTCCGACCACATCGATGGGCTGGCCGGGGCATTCCCGCTGCGCGCGTTGCAGCATGGCTTCGAAGTCCAGGCTGCCCCAGTCCGACCAGGACGCCTTCAGCTTGCGCATCGAGGCCGGCCGCGACTCGCCGATGCCGCGGTAGTCGTAGGTGATGATGTCGAAGCCATGGCTGAACAGGTAATCGGCGAACCGCGAATAGTGCCGGCAACGCACGGAGGTGGCGGCATTGATGATCACTACTGGGCGTGCGGGGTCCGGTTCGGCATGGCGCCAGGTGAAACCGCCGAGGATAAAGCCATCGGCGGCGGGTTCGCGGAAGGCCGTGCCGGGGCTGCTGGTCACGGTGCTGGCCGGGTGCAGGGGCGAGGGCGGGGATTGCACGGTCATCGGCGCGTATTCCTTTGCGGGCGAAAAGGCGTGTCGGCTCTTTTTAAGTGCAAGCATTAATAACCGCCTTGTCCGCGCCGTGGCAACCGTCGGGATTGGCGCCGCTGCTAGGTACTTTTGGTTAAAAGTCTCACACCGAATCGATCTAAACGGCCTGGCATCGGGGCGTACACTGAATATCAGGGCCTGGGGGCGATCACGGATGCATGACGCTCACGGGCTGTTCATTCGAGCATCGTTTGCCTGAGGCGTAGCTGGGCTATTCAAGATGAAAAGGGGAGACCCGGACGCCGCCGTTCTGGGGCTGGGCTCTTGGCGGTGGCGTTCCCATTCAGTGGTTCGAGACGAACCCGGGAGTGCTCATCATGAAGTCCTTTTACTTGTGTGTCGTAACAGGCGTTCTCGCGGCGTTCCTGTCACTCGCGCCGTTCAGCGTACAGTCCGCCACCCCCAGCAACGAACCCATCGACCCGGCGGGCGTGCAGCTGGAACCTCAACAGCAGAACGGCATTACCTATCTGTCCGGCGGTATCGGCCTGGACGAATCGCGGGCGCTCTTGCAGACCAAGGGGTACAACCTGCACATGACCTTTTCCGTCGGCCCGGAAAACAAATACACCTCGGATGTCGACCTGGCGATCCAGAACCCGCAAGGGCAGCCGGTCCTGACCCTGAATCAGGTGGGCCCCATCGTCTTTGTGCAACTGCCGGCCGGCAAGTACCAGGTTATCGCCACCCGTGGCGGACATACCGAGCGCAACACGGTGGATATGAAAGTGGCGGGCATTCGCGACCTCAACCTGCACTGGAATGACAGTTATTGAGTGAAGGTT
Source organism: Pseudomonas sp. GW456-L12 (assembly GCF_059424045.1). NCBI lineage: Bacteria > Pseudomonadati > Pseudomonadota > Gammaproteobacteria > Pseudomonadales > Pseudomonadaceae > Pseudomonas > Pseudomonas sp. GW456-L12. The sequence goes on along the minus strand of NZ_JBWKZA010000004.1, from coordinate 330,799 downwards.
GCGATGCTAAAGCAGGCACATCAAATCGCAGGCAATAAAAAACCCCTGAATCTTGCGATTCAGGGGTTTCGGTATTAGTGGTGCCCAGAGACGGAATCGAACCGCCGACACGGGGATTTTCAATCCCCTGCTCTACCGACTGAGCTATCTGGGCAACGGGGCGCATTAAACGGGTTTTTCGGGGGGGCGTCAAGCAAGTTTTGAAAAAAAGTTTAATTATTACCGCCGCTTACGTTCCCGCCCCGATTTGAGCGCAATTACTCGGACGGCGGCACGTAGCCGTCGGCCTTGGCGTATTCCTCGCCGGAGAAGAACTTGTCCATCTCGCCCTGCAAGTATTTGCGGTCTTCGGCGTTCATCATGTTCAGGCGTTTTTCGTTGATCAGCAGGGTCTGGTGTTTCTGCCAGTCGGCCCAGGCCTTGGCGGACACGTGCTCGAAAATCTCCTGGCCCTTGGCACCCGGGTACGGAGGACGCTCCAGGCCCGGCAATTGTTCTTTGTACTTGCGGCACATTACGGTGCGGGTCATTGCAACTCTCCTGCGTTCAATACGTCGGCCGCGCGTTTGAGCAGCTTTTTCACCGGGGCGGCAAGGCCCAGGCGCGGCGGGGTGGCGAGGTTATACCAGAGCCAGTCGGCCTCGGCCACGTGATGGGTGGATGCCTGGACCTGCACCAGCCAGGGCTCGATGGCCAGCTGGAAGTGACTGAAGGTGTGCACCAGCCCGGGCATTTCCTGTTGCTTGCCCAGCTCCAGCGAGTGCTGCGAAGCCAGGTGTTCCAGGTCCGCCAGGTCGTCCAGCTCCGGCAGGCTCCACAAACCGCCCCACAGGCCGCTGGAGGGCCGGCGGTACAGCAGGATGGCGCCTTCGTGGTTGGCCAGCATCGGCATCAGCGTGCGTTTCTGCGGGACCGTCTTGCGTGGCTTGGGAATCGGGTAGCGGGTTTCCAGGCCCAGCATGTGCGCTTCGCAGCCTCTTTCCAGGGGGCACAGCAGGCAGCTGGGTTTGCTCCGGGTACAGAGGGTGGCACCCAGGTCCATCATCGCCTGGGTGTAATGGTTCACCCGGGTCTGCGGGGTGAAGCGCTCGGCCGCGGCCCACAGCTGCTTGGCCACCTTGGGTTCGCCTGGGTAGCCCTCCTGCGCGGTAAAGCGCGCCAGCACCCGCTTGACGTTACCGTCGAGGATCGGCGCGCGCAGGCCCATGCTGATGCTGGCGATGGCGCCGGCGGTGGACAGGCCGATGCCCGGCAACTCGGTGAGTTTTTCCACGTCGCGGGGAAACTCGCCGCCATGCTCGGCGACCACGATCTTCGCGGTCTTTTGCAGGTTGCGTGCGCGGGTGTAGTAACCCAGGCCGGTCCACAGGTGCAGCACTTCGTCTTCCGGCGCGGCGGCCAGGGCCTGGACCGTCGGCAGCGAGGCCATGAACCGGTCGAAGTAGTTGAGCACGGTACTGACCTGGGTCTGCTGCAACATGATTTCCGAGACCCATACCCGATACGGGTTGATCTCTTGCTGCCAGGGCAGGTCATGGCGGCCATGGCGGTCGTACCAGTCCAGTACCGCCGGTGCGAACTGCTCGGCCCTCATCGTTTGAACAGCCCTTTGAGCGCGTTTTTCAGTTCCGGGCTGACCTTGTCGCCCAGCTTCTCATCGAGTTTTTCGCTGAGGCGATCGCCGGCCAGCTTGGCCGCGACCTGGCCCAGGCCGTCGCGGTCCAGGCGGCAGGCCTTGGCGCCCAGTTCCAGCGGGCCGCGGCAGCGCAGCGGCAGTTCGATGCCGACAAAACGCTCGCCGACCTGGCAGGCCGGGTCCGGCATGTCGCTCTTGTCGCCTTCGACGACGATGCCGACGCGGTAATCCATGCCCAGTACGCGCAGGTCGATGTCGCCATTGCCTTTGACGCTCATGCCCGGGATGCGCACTTTCAGGTCCGGGTTGCTGGCCACGCCGTTGCGCAGGGTCAGGTTGCCCTTGAGTTCCTGGAAGGGTGTGTCCTTGCCCCGCGGCTCGCTGCTCAAGGTCTTGCGGTTCAGCGTGGCGATGCCCTGGCACACTTGCTGTTCGAGGTTGGCATTGAGCAGCACGCCGTTGTTGACGACGAAGCTGGCGTTGCCGTTGAGGCCGTCGACCAGCGCCTTCTGGCTGTTGCCGCTGCTGGTCAGGTTGCTGTCGAGGGTCACCAGGCCCTTGACCGGCGGGTTCTGCCCCTGGCTTTCCAGGATGCGTTCCACCGGTACCCGGTTGATCCTGGTCTGCAGGCTCAACTGTGGCGTTGGCTGGCGCACGTCGAGGTTGCCGTTGGCTTCGAAGCTGCCGTTGTACAGCTCGCCGCGCAGGCCTTCGAGTTTCAGCAGGCCGCCCTGGCCGTTGGCCTTGAGCGTGGCGTTCTGGATCGGCAGCTTGTCCAGGGTCAACTGGCCGAAGCTCAGGTCGGCGTCCACATCCAGCTTGCTCAGGCGTTCCACCGGCAGCAGGCGCTCGGTGCTCCAGGCGCCCTTGGTCGGCGCGTCCGGCAGCGGCGAGTTGCCGGCCCCGGCGACGGCGCTGGCTTCGCTGCTCTGCACTTCGGCCTTGCGTGCCACCGCGGCGCTGTTGGCTTCGGCGGATTTCGGCGGCAGGTAGCGGTCGACGTCGAAGGTGTCGGCCTTGAGCTGGGCGCGCAGCGATTGCTTGGCCAGGTCTTCGACCGCCAGGCGGCCGCTGAAGCTGCTGTCGTCGAGTTTCAGGTTGATGTTTTCCAGGGCGATGCTGTTCGGCGTGGCGGACAGGCGGCTGACCAGCTCGACTTTGCTCAGGCTGCCTTCGGCCATGGCCGGCAGGGTCTGGCCGATGCTGTCGACGAACTTGGCCAGGTCGAACTGGGCGATGGAAATGCCGCCGTTGAGCTGCGGGGTCTTGTCCAGGTCGTTGACCTTGAGCTCGCCGATGGCGCGCAGCTGGTTGAGCGAGAGCTTCAGGCTGTTCCATTCGGCGACGTTGGCGGCCTTGTCCAGCAGCAGCTGGCCCTGGGCGGCGAAGGTCAGGGTCTTGCCTTGCAGCGGATCGCCGGCGGCTTCGCCGGACAGTTTCATGTCTTCGAACTGGTAGCGCTTGAGGGCGCGGTCGAAGCGCAGCTCGCCCTTCAACTCGGTGCGCACGCGCACGGCCGGCTGGGTGCTGGCGAGGAAGGCAGTGAGCTTGACCGGGGTATTGGTCGCTTCGTGGATCGGGCCGGTGCTCAGTTGGATGCTTTCGGCGGTGAACTGCTTGCCGCTCTGCTCGTCGTTGTATTCCACCCGGGCGTTGTTCACGGTCAGGCTGTCGATATCCAGGCGGATAGGCTGCGCCGGTTTTTCCGTGGTGGCCGGGGTCGTGGTCGTGGTTTCGCCGGTGCTGGTGGCCGGGGTTGCGGCCTGCTTGTCGGCGGGGGCGACCTTGCCGATGTCTTCCCAGTTGCCGTGGCCATCCTTGTTGCGAGTCAGGCGCAGGTTCAGGCCTTCGACACGCACATCGCTCATCTGCACTTCGCGGCGCAGCAGCGGCAGCACGCGGACCGACAAGCCGAGCATCTGCAAATCGGCGAACGGCTGGGTCGGGTTGGCCAGGGTGGCGACCCCGGCTTCATGCAGTTCGAGGCCGAGCCAGGGGAACAGGCTCCAGCCGATATCGCCATTGAGCGTCAGCTCGATGTGGGCCTTGTCGCGGGCTATCTGGCGAATTTCTTCTTTGTAGTCGTTGGGATCAAACAGGTGAGTCAGGGCGAAGCCGAGAGCCACGATGATCAGCAACAGCCCGAGAAGTACCAGACCCAGGATTTTGCCGAACGCTTTCATGGGCGAGTCCTTGTAGTGTCGAATTCGAATTTAGCCGGGGAGTATAACGCCCCGGACCTGGCCACTGGTCACTGATCGCTTTGCAGCACATCCAGCGGTATCTGCAGCTTGGCCGCCAGCGCCTGGGCTTCGAGGTGCCCGGCGGGGGCCAGCAGGCGCAAGGTGGCTCCGTGCCGGGCGGCCATTGTCCGGGCTTCGCTCACCAGTCGCTCGGCCACGCCGCGACGCCGGGTGATCTTGCGCACACACAATTGGGACAGGTGCCAGACGTCTTGGTGCCGTTGCAGGCGGGCGGCGCCCAGCAGGCGGTCGTTGAAGCGCCCGGCGATCAGGCTGCCGTCGCCCAGGGCGGCCTCGATCAGTTCCATATCGTCGCGCTGCGGGGCGAACAGCCAGGGCGGAGCGTCGCGGTAGATCTTCTGCAGGTCCTGCTGATCCTGATAGCTGATTTCTTTCAGCGACTCGACAACGATGGGCATGGGGAATCCTGTGCAGAGCGAAGGAATGGCTGGCCATTATCGACAGCAGCGCATGGGCTGGCGAGGGGCAGGCTTCTGTAGGAGCGAGGCTTGCCCGCGAAGCGTTCTGCCTGACACACCGCATAACACCCATCGCCGGCAAGCCTGGCTCCTACAGAAGCGTTATTGCCGTCTTGCGGAGCAGATGACGCTGAAAAGGTGATGGCAGTTTGCTTTTTCTGTCACGAGCAAATGGTAATCTCTCGCAGTTCATCTGCCCTTCCGCGACCAAAAGTCGCACTCTATGGAGCTTCACTCGATAAAACGGCCACGTCTGCGTGCAAAGGTCGTGAGTGGAGAGTGGCCGGCGAATAATTCCAATAATTGGGGGAAACACTCATGAGCACTAGCACCGAGGCGGGCGCGATTGCCGCCCAGCCGGCGTTCTTGTCCAAAGAACGCATCATCGCCAAGCCCGGTTTCAACCGTTGGCTGGTTCCACCGGCCGCCCTGGCCATCCACCTGTGCATCGGCATGGCCTACGGCTTCTCGGTGTTCTGGTTGCCGCTGTCCAAGGCCCTGGGCGTGACCGCCCCGGTGGCCTGCGCCCCGGACATGAGCTTTATCGCGCAGGTCTTTTCGTCCCAGTGCGACTGGCCGATCTCGATGCTCGGCTGGATCTACACCCTGTTCTTCATCTTCCTCGGCTGCTCCGCGGCGATCTGGGGCGGCTGGCTGGAACACGCCGGCCCGCGCAAGGCCGGTGTGGTATCGGCGCTGTGCTGGTGCGGCGGCCTGCTGATTTCGGCGCTGGGTATCTATACCCACCAGATCTGGCTGATGTGGCTCGGCTCCGGCGTGATCGGCGGTATCGGCCTGGGCCTGGGTTACATTTCGCCGGTGTCGACCCTGATCAAATGGTTCCCGGACAAGCGCGGCATGGCCACCGGCATGGCGATCATGGGCTTCGGCGGTGGTGCGATGGTCGGTGCGCCATTGGCGGCGGCACTGATGAGCCACTTCGCTTCGCCAACCGGCGTCGGCGTCTGGCAGAGCTTCCTGGTGATGGCGGCGATCTACTTCGTGTTCATGATCGGTGGCGCGCTGTCGTACCGCGTGCCGCCGACCGGCTGGAAGCCTGAGGGCTGGACCCCACCGGCGAAAAAAGCCGCGAACGCGATGATCACCCACCGTCACGTGCATGTGAACGTGGCCTGGAAAACCCCGCAGTTCCGCCTGGTATGGCTGGTGCTGTGCCTGAACGTTTCCGCGGGTATCGGCATCCTCGGCATGGCTTCGCCGCTGTTGCAGGAAGTCTTCGCCGGCAAGCTGCTGGGCAATGAACTGGCCTTCGGTCAGCTGGATGCCTCGCAACTGGCGTCGATCGCCGCGATCGCCGCCGGCTTCACCGGCCTGCTGAGCCTGTTCAACATCGGTGGCCGCTTCTTCTGGGCGTCGTTCTCCGACTACCTGGGGCGCAAGAACACCTACTTCGTGTTCTTCGCCCTGGGTTTTGCCCTGTATGCGCTGATCCCGAACCTCGGGCACCTGGGCAACGTCGCGCTGTTCGTGGCGGCGTTCTGCATCATCCTGTCGATGTACGGCGGCGGTTTCGCCACGGTTCCGGCCTACCTGGCGGACCTGTTCGGCACCCAGATGGTGGGCGCGATCCACGGTCGCCTGCTGACCGCCTGGGCGGCGGCGGGCGTGCTTGGCCCGGTACTGGTGAACTACCTGCGTGAATATCAGCTGAGCATCGGCGTCGAGCGCGCCGCGGCCTACGACATTACCTTGTACATCCTCGCCGGCCTGCTGGTGCTGGGCTTCCTGTGCAACCTGCTGGTGCGTCCGGTGGCCGACAAGTACTTCATGACCGACGCCGAGCTGGCCGCCGAACAGGCGCTGGGCCATGACAAGGGCGCAGACAGCACCACCGTGCTGGAGTGGAAGGCCTCGTCCGGCAGCGTGCCGCTGGCGGTCGCCGCCTGGCTGGTGGTGGGTATTCCGCTGGCGTGGGGCGTGTGGGTCACCCTGCAGAAGACCGCGGTGTTGTTCCACTAAGTGATTGCGCCTGGTATTGCTGCCAGGCGCATCGACTTTTTTCTGTAGGAGCGAGGCTTGCCCGCGAACAGGATCGCGCGGTGCATCAGGTATACCCCGCTATCGTTCGCTCATCGCGGGCAAGCCTCGCTCCTACAGAAGATTTGCGATCGGTCGTGGGCTTTCGGGAGGCTTCGGTAGCGGCCATCGATTTCATATTGCTTGTCATGACAGGTACAGCCCCGGCTTTATTGGCTTCAGCCCGTCAGGATCTTGTCCTGCGTGTTCCTGTTTAGCCGCCGTCCGGCCTATAATGTTCGCCTTTTTCGCCCAATGATTTTGCGGAGCTGGTGATGGCCGAACGTAAGGCGTCCGTCGAGCGCGACACTCTGGAAACCCAGATCAAAGCCTCGATCAACCTGGATGGCACCGGAAAGGCCCGATTCGATATCGGGGTTCCCTTCCTTGAGCACATGCTGGACCAGATCGCCCGTCACGGGCTGATCGACCTGGATATCGAAAGCAAAGGCGACTTGCATATCGACGACCACCACACCGTGGAGGATGTCGGTATCACCCTGGGCCAGGCCTTCACCAAAGCCATCGGCGACAAGAAGGGCATCCGTCGCTACGGCCACGCCTACGTGCCGCTCGATGAAGCGCTGTCGCGCGTGGTGATCGACTTCTCCGGCCGCCCTGGCCTGCAGATGCACGTGCCTTACACCCGCGCCACCGTGGGCGGCTTCGATGTCGACCTGTTCCAGGAATTCTTCCAGGGCTTCGTCAACCACGCCAACGTCACCCTGCACATCGACAACCTGCGTGGGCACAACACCCACCACCAGATCGAAACCGTGTTCAAGGCTTTCGGCCGCGCGCTGCGCATGGCCGTGGAGTTGGATGACCGCATGGCCGGGCAGATGCCTTCGACCAAGGGCGTGCTGTAATGCAGACGGTCGCGGTTATCGATTACGGCATGGGCAACCTGCACTCGGTGGCCAAGGCCCTCGAGCACGTTGGCGCCGGCAAGGTGCTGATCACCAGCGATGCCGATGTGATTCGCGAAGCCGACCGGGTGGTATTCCCCGGCGTCGGCGCGATTCGCGACTGCATGGCGGAGATCCGTCGCCTGGGCTTCGACACGCTGGTGCGTGAAGTCAGCCAGGACCGTCCGTTCCTCGGCATCTGCGTGGGCATGCAGGCCTTGCTCGACCGCAGCGAAGAGAACGACGGCGTCGACTGCATCGGCCTGTTCCCCGGCCAGGTGAAGTTCTTCGGCAAGGGCCTGTATGAGGACGGCGAGCACCTGAAAGTCCCGCACATGGGCTGGAACGAAGTGAAACAGGCGGTGAGCCATCCGCTGTGGCACAACATCCCGGACCTGGCGCGCTTCTACTTCGTGCACAGCTACTACATCGCCGCCGGCAACGCGCGGCAGGTGGTCGGTAGCGGCCACTACGGCGTCGATTTCGCCGCGGCACTGGCCGAGGGCTCGCGCTTCGCCGTGCAGTTCCACCCGGAGAAAAGCCATACCCATGGCCTGCAATTGCTGCAGAACTTCGCGGCGTGGGACGGTCGCTGGTAAATGGCGGTCAAGAAGAAGGCGCCGATCCTGACCCTCACGCCCGAGCAGGAGAGTGAGGCCAATCACAAGATCCAGCGCTTTATGGAAGATCGTTTCGAGCTCGACCTGGGTTCGTTCGAGGCGGCCGAGATTCTTGAACTGTTTACCCGCGAAATTGCTCCGCACTATTACAACAGGGCGATTTTCGATGTGCAGGCCCAGCTCAAAGAGCGGTTCGAAAGCATCGAAAGCGACCTGTGGGCGCTCGAAAAAAATTAGGAGCAGCTGCAAGCCGCAAGCTTCAAGCTGCAAGAATTGGTACACCGCATGCTTGCAGCTTGTCGCTTGCAGCTTGCCGCTCTTTTGACGAAGGAAAAAGCATGCTGATTATCCCCGCTATCGATCTCAAAGACGGTGCCTGTGTACGTCTGCGCCAGGGCCGCATGGAAGATTCCACGGTGTTCTCCGATGACCCGGTGAGCATGGCTGCCAAGTGGGTGGAGGGCGGCTGCCGCCGTCTGCATCTGGTCGACCTGAACGGCGCCTTCGAAGGCCAGCCGGTCAACGGCGAAGTGGTCACCGCCATCGCCAAGCGCTACCCGAACCTGCCGATCCAGATCGGTGGCGGCATCCGCTCGCTGGAAACCATCGAGCACTACGTCAAGGCTGGCGTGAGCTACGTGATCATCGGCACCAAGGCGGTGAAAGAGCCGGAATTCGTCGCCGAAGCTTGCCGCGCCTTCCCGGGCAAAGTGATCGTCGGCCTGGACGCCAAGGACGGCTTCGTCGCCACCGACGGCTGGGCCGAGGTCAGTAGCGTGCAGGTCATCGACCTGGCCAAGCGCTTCGAAGCCGACGGCGTGTCCGCCATCGTTTATACCGACATCGCCAAAGACGGCATGATGCAGGGCTGCAACGTACCCTTCACCGCCGCCCTGGCCGCTGCCACCAAGATCCCGGTGATCGCTTCCGGCGGTATCCACAACCTGGGCGACATCAAGGCCCTGCTGGATGCCAAGGCTCCGGGGATCATTGGCGCCATTACCGGCCGCGCGATCTACGAAGGCACCCTCGACGTCGCCGAGGCGCAAGCCTTCTGCGATTCGTACCAAGGCTGAGGACTCACCATGGCGCTGGCTAAACGCATCATCCCTTGCCTGGACGTGGACAACGGCCGGGTGGTCAAGGGCGTCAAGTTCGAGAACATCCGCGATGCCGGCGACCCGGTGGAAATCGCCCGTCGCTACGACGAGCAGGGCGCGGACGAGATTACCTTTCTCGACATCACCGCCAGCGTCGATGGCCGCGACACCACGCTGCATACCGTCGAGCGCATGGCCAGCCAGGTGTTCATCCCGCTGACCGTGGGCGGTGGCGTGCGCACCGTGCAGGACATCCGCAACCTGCTCAACGCCGGGGCGGACAAGGTCTCGATCAACACCGCGGCGGTGTTCAACCCCGAGTTCGTCGGCGAAGCGGCGCAGCATTTCGGCTCGCAGTGCATCGTCGTCGCCATCGATGCGAAGAAGGTGTCCGGGCCGGGCGAAACCCCGCGCTGGGAGATCTTCACCCACGGCGGGCGCAAACCCACCGGGCTGGACGCGGTGGAGTGGGCGAAGAAGATGGAAGGCCTGGGCGCCGGCGAAATCCTGCTGACCAGCATGGACCAGGACGGCATGAAGAACGGCTTCGACCTGGGTGTGACCCGCGCCATCAGCGATGCCCTGGGCATTCCGGTGATCGCCTCGGGCGGGGTCGGTAACCTGCAGCACCTGGCCGACGGCATCCTCGAAGGCCACGCCAGCGCGGTACTGGCGGCGAGCATCTTCCACTTCGGCGAGTACACGGTTCCGGAAGCCAAGGCTTATATGGCGCACCGCGGCATCGTCGTGCGGTAGCCACTGGACAGCATGGCGGGCTCGCGGCACTCTTGGGCACGCCATGGATTCCGGTAGCCCGTCATGTTCAAACGTCTTCTTCTTGTTCTTGCCAGCGCTTCGGTCCTCTTCGCCGCAGGCGCTCGCGCAGCACAAACGCCAGGCACCTCCCTGGTGCTGCTGACGGAAAACTTCCCCCCCTACAACATGGCCAAGAACGGCAAGAACTTCGCCCAGGGCGAGAATATCAACGGTATCGCCGTGGATATCGTCCGCGAAATGTTCAAGCGTGCCGGGATCAATTACAGCCTGACTCTGCGTTTTCCCTGGGAGCGCATCTACAAGCTCGCCCTGGAGCAGCCGGGGTATGGCGTGTTTGTCATGGCGCGGCTGCCGGACCGGGAGCCGCTGTTCAAATGGGTCGGCCCCATCGGCCCGGATGACTGGATCATGCTGGCCCGGGACGACAGCAAGATCGCCCTGCAATCCCTGGAGCAGGCGCGCAAATACCGGATTGGCGCCTACAAGGGCGACGCCATTGCCGAGACCCTGGCCAAGCAAGGACTCAAGCCGCTGGTGGTGCTGAGGGACCAGGACAATGCCAGGAAGCTGGTTGGCGGCCAGATCGACCTATGGGCCACTGGCGACCCCGCCGGGCGCTATCTGGCCAGGCAGGAAGGCGTGACCGGGCTCAAGACCGTGCTGCGCTTCCACAGCGCCCAGCTGTACCTGGCGCTGAACAAAGAAGTCTCGGACGAGACCGTCGCCCGGCTGCAGGCGGCACTGGATCAACTGCGCGAGGAAGGCGTGGTGGAAGAAATCATGGGGCGTTATCTGTAGAAGGGCAGCCGCAAGCTGCAAGCTTGGAGCTGCAAGTGACTTGAAGCTTGCAGCTTGAGGCTTGCAGCTGCTTCACCGATAGACCCCATCCTTGCCGTGCCCGACCATGGCCTTGTTACTGCGCACGCTGATCATCAACTTGATATCGATCCAGTCGATGCCCTGGGCCTTGAGCCTGGGCAGTTCGCGTTCGAGCACGGCCAGGGTCTGCGGGTAGGGATGGCCGATCACCACCGCCGAACCCTGCTTGCGCGCGAGGTTGATCGCGGTCTGCAACTGGGTGCCGATCGCCGCTTCGGTGCGTTCGTCGTCGAGGAACACATCGCGGGACACGCTGGCCAGGCCGATCTTCTGCGCCTCGGCGGCGGCCACGGTCTTGGCGCTGGTGCGGCTGTCGACAAAGAACTTGTGGCGGCGCTGCAACTCGCCCATCAGCCAGGCCATGGCCTGGGGCTGGGAGGTCATGCGGCTGCCCATGTGGTTGTTGATGCCGCTGGTGTAGGGCACGGCCTTGAAGGCGGCGTTGAGGCGCTTTTCCAGCTCTTCGATGGGCAGCTCGGGGTGCCAGGCGAAGGGCCCGGTGGCCGGGTCCATGGGCATGTGCAGGATGACGATCTTGCCGGCGCGATGGGCTTCGCGGGCGAACTCGGCGGCGTGGGGCGTGTCGGGCATGATCGCCGTGGTCACCGGGCCGGGCAGGGCGAGTACGCGGCGATCGCGGGGCAGGTTCTGCCCGAGGTCGTCGATGATCAGGCTCAGGTAGGCCTTGCGCGGGGCGGGCTCGGCGGCCTGGGTCGAGGTGAAGGCGAGGAGGCACAGAAGCCCGATCATGAGCCTCCACGGCAACCGTGGGAGGGGTTGGCGTTGGTTGATCATGGGGATTTGAAGCATAGGGTTCGGGTAAAGCCTTGGCGGGGTGTGGCGGTCATCAGGGCGCTATCGCGAGCAAGCTTCGCTCCTGCAGAGGAGGCGGCGGGCTTGCTCGCGATGGCTTCCATCACTTGCTGCGGGTGATGCTCAAGCCCTTGAGCAGGCTGAGGGCCTGGGCCAACTGGTAGTCGTCGTCCTGTGGCATCGGCTTGGGCTTGCTGCCGGAAGCGGTCGGCTTGTCGGCGCCGCCGTTGCCATTGCCCAGGTGACCTTGCAGGTCGGCTTCCTTGAAGTACTCGTTGTCCTGCGCTTCGCTGGTGATCTTGGCGCGGCGCACCTCGATGTCCGGCACGATGCCCTGGGCCTGGATCGAACGGCCGTTCGGCGTGAAGTACAGCGCGGTGGTGATCTTCAGCGCACGGTCGTTGTTCAGCGGCAGCACGGTTTGCACCGAGCCCTTGCCGAAGCTGGTGGTGCCCATCAGCACCGCGCGTTTCTGGTCCTGCAGGGCGCCGGCGACGATCTCCGAAGCCGAGGCGCTGCCACCGTTGATCAGTACCACCATCGGCACCGCTTCGCTTTCGTCCTTGCCGGTGGCGGAGAAGCGCAGCTCGGAGTTGGCGATGCGGCCCTTGGTGTAGACGATCAGGCCCTTGGTGATGAAGTGGTCGACCACTTCCACCGCCGATTGCAGCACGCCGCCCGGGTTGTTGCGCAAATCGAGGATGATGCCGTTGAGTTTCTTGCCATTGTCCTTGCGCAGCTTGGCCAGGGCCTTGGAGACTTCCTCGCCGGTCTTGACCTGGAACTGGGTGATGCGGATGTAGCCGTAGCCCGACTCCAGCAGCTGGCTCTTCACGCTCTTCACCTGGATGGTGGCGCGGGCCAGGGTCACGTCGAACGGCGCACCGCCGTCGCGTACCAGGGTCAGGGTGATCTTCTGGCCGATCTTGCCGCGCATCTTGTCCACGGCTTCGGTCATGCTCTGGCCGCGGGTCGGCTGGCCGTTGATCTTGACGATCAGGTCGCCGGCCTGGATGCCGGCCTTGGACGCCGGAGTGTCGTCGATCGGCGACACCACCTTGATGATGCCGTCCTCGGCGCCGACTTCGATGCCCAGGCCGCCGAACTCGCCGCTGGTGCTTTCCTGCAGCTCGGCGAAGTCTTCAGGGCCGAGGTAGGCCGAATGCGGGTCGAGGTTGCTGAGCATGCCCTTGATGGCGTTTTCCAGCAGGGTCTTGTCGTCGACGGGTTCGACATAGGCGGCCTTGATCCGGTCCATGACCTCGGCGAAGGTGCGCAGCTCTTCGAGCGGCAATGGCGCCTTGGTGGTCGTGGCGGCTGCCGACTGAGCGGTTTCGGCGGCGAACGCCAGGGGCGCACCGATCACCAGAGCGATCGTCAGGGCCAGCGAGGTGAGGCGGGACAAATGCAGCATGTCGAACGAACTCCTGAATGAGATGGCGCGCTTATCCTTGCGCGCGGCACCATTGTGCCGGGTCGCTTGGGCGACCCTGCTGGCGAATAGCGAAGTACAGTGCAGGCGCGCCCTGTCCGCCACTGCTACCGACAGTGGAGATGGACTCGCCGGCCTTGACGATATCGCCCGCTTCTTTAAGCAGCGTCTGGTTGTGTCCGTAGAGGCTCAAGTAGCCGTTGCCATGGTCGAGGATCACCAGCAGGCCGGCGCCGCGCAACCAGTCGGCGAACACTACACGGCCGCCATGGACGGCATGCACCTGGCTGCCGGCCGAGGCGCTGATCATCACCCCGTCCCACTTGGTCCGGGCATCGTCGCCGCGGCTTTCGCCGAAGCGCGCCAGCAGTCGACCATCAACCGGCCATGGAAGTTTTCCCCGGGATGAAGCAAAAGGGCCTCCATAGGAGGCGCCTGCGCTGGAAACCAAGGGGCCGGGCGTCGCTCGGGGCGGCTTGCTCGGGCTCTCGTCGGCACTGGCCTGGGCCTCACGCAAACGCTTTTTTTCGGCTTCCTGCTGGGCGATCAGCGCTTTCTGTCGCGCTTCCTCTGCCTCGCGGGCCTGGCGGGCCAGGGTTTCCTCGATGGTTTTCAGGACCTTGCCCAGATCGGCCTGGTCCTGTTCGCGGGCCTTGAGCTTGTCACCACGGGCCTTCACGTCGTCATTGAGCTTGGCCAGGGCCATCTGGCGTTCCTTGCGGACCTTGTCGAGTTCTTCGCGCTGGGTGTCGAGGCTGCTTTTCTGCACCAGCAGCTGGGCTTGCTGCAGGGAGATTTCCTTTTCGACATTGGCCAGCTGGCGCAGGGTCTCGTTGAAATTCTTCAGCTGCTCCAGGCGGGCCTGGCTCAGATAGTCGTAATAGGTGAGTGTGCGGGCGAATTTTTCCGGGTTCTGCTGGTTGAGCAGCAGCTTGAGGTACTCCTGACGGCCGTTCTGGTAGGCCGCGCGGGCCTGGATGGCGATCAGTCGTTGCTGTTCAACGCGCGCGCTCTGGAGTTTTTTTTTCTCCTCATCGAGTCGCTGCAGCTCGGATTCGCTTTTCTTCAGCTCTTTCTGCAGGGCATCGACCTGCTTTTCCAGCTTGCCCATCTCGGTTTCGGTGCCGCGCAGGTCTTTCTGCACGCCGGATTTTTCTTCCTGCAGCTTGCCCAGCAGCTTTTTCAGCTCGGCAATATCCTGACGCGTGGCGTCCAACTGCTGTTGGGTTTGCGCGCGCTCGTCGGCGAAGGCCGGTTGGAGCAGGCAGATCAGAGCAAGGGTAATCAGGGCGCGAAGCATAGAGGCGGGCGACACCAGGGAAAGGGACGGCCTAGTATGCCCGCCCCTCGCTGCAAAAAAAACGCCTCAAAGCCAACTGCTTTGAGGCGTTCGTCATAAAAAGCCGTTTGCGGCCCATTATTCGGTCTTTTTGATATCAGACCAGTATCGAAGTGCCAGTCATTTCCGCGGGCTGCGGCAGGCCCAGCAGTTTCAGCATGGTCGGCGCCACGTCGGCCAGGACTCCGCCTTCACGGACTTTCAGGTCACGCTTGCCCACATAGATGAAGGGTACCGGCTCGCTGGTGTGGGCGGTGTGGGCCTGGCCGGTGGAAGCGTCGGACATCTGCTCGACGTTGCCGTGGTCGGCGGTGATCAGGGCTTCGCCGCCGACCTTTTCCAGGGCATCGACGATGCGGCCGACGCACAGGTCCAGGCATTCGACGGCCTTGACTGCCGCGTCGAACACGCCGCTGTGGCCGACCATGTCGCCGTTGGCGTAGTTGACCACGATCACGTCGTAGCGCTGGTTTTCGATGGCGTCGACGATCCGGTCGGTGACTTCCGGCGCGCTCATCTCCGGCTGCAGGTCGTAGGTGGCGACTTTCGGCGACGGGATCAGGATGCGTTCTTCGCCCGGGAACGGCTCTTCGCGGCCGCCGGAGAAGAAGAAGGTCACGTGGGCGTATTTTTCGGTTTCGGCGATGCGCAGCTGGGTCTTGCCGTTTTTCGCCAGGTAATCGCCCAGCACGTTTTCCAGGCTGCCCGGGGCAAAGGCCGAAGGGGCCGGAATGCTTGCCGCGTACTGGGTCAGCATGACGAAACCGGCCAGTTTCGGCTGGCGGGCGCGCTCGAATTCCTTGAAACCGTCCTCGACGAATACCCGGCTCAGCTCGCGGGCGCGGTCGGCGCGGAAGTTCATGAACACCACGGCGTCGCCGTCTTCGACTTTCACCGGCTCGCCGAGGGTAGTGGCCTTGACGAATTCGTCGCTCTCGCCACGCTCGTAGGCGGCTTGCAGGCCTTCCTGGGCGGTGGCGGCGTTGAATTCGCCCTTGCCGTCGACGATCAGGTTGTAGGCCTGGGCCACGCGGTCCCAGCGGTTGTCGCGGTCCATGGCGAAGTAGCGGCCGACCAGGCTGGCGATGCGGCCCTTGCCCAGGGTCTTGAAGGTTTCATCCAGCAGTTCGATCGACGAAGTGGCGCTTTTCGGCGGGGTGTCGCGGCCGTCGAGGAAGGCGTGCAGGTAGATCTTCTCGGCGCCACGCTTGAAGGCCAGTTCGGCCATGGCCACCAGATGGTCCTGGTGGCTGTGCACGCCGCCATCGGATAGCAGGCCGAGGATATGCACGGCCTTGCCGGCGGCCACGGCTTTATCCACGGCGGCGCAAATGGTCGGATTCTCGAAGAACTCGCCATCGCGGATGGCTTTGGTGACACGGGTGAAATCCTGGTACACCACGCGGCCGGCGCCGAGGTTCATGTGGCCGACTTCGGAGTTGCCCATCTGGCCGTCCGGCAGGCCGACATCCATGCCCGAACCCGAGATCAGGCCGTTCGGCACGCTGGCGCACAGGCGGTCGAGGACCGGCTTCTTGGCTGCATAGATAGCGTTGGATTCGTGGCTCTCGCTGTGACCGAAGCCATCCAGAATCATCAGGACCAAAGGTTTAGGCGTGGTAGTCATAGATTCCACTCGTGGCTGGATTGGGAGAATGTTGGAAAAAGGGAGTGGCAGTTTAAAGCGAAGTTCCGGTGGCGTCACCGCCGGGCGGGGTTTGGCCGACCCGGAGGGCTGTGTATACTGGCCGACATTTTAACGCCCTGGAACCTCCTTGATGGTTGCTCACCTGATTCAATTCGCCACTGAACACTACTTGCTCGTCGGCGCCTTCGTCATCTTGCTGGCTCTGTTGATCGCTCACGAGTTGAGCCGCGGCGGCCGCAGCCTCAGCACCCGTGAACTGACCGCGCTGGTGAACAGCGAGCAGGGCGTGGTGATCGATATCCGTCCGACCAAGGACTTCGCCGCGGGCCATATCGTCGGCGCGTTGAACATCCCTCAAGACAAACTGGCCGCCCGCGTGGGCGAGTTGGAAAAGCACAAGGCCAAGACCATCATTCTGGTCGACGCCCTGGGTCAGCACGCCGGCACCCACGCTCGCGAGCTGATGAAGTCCGGCTTCACCGCCGCCAAGCTGTCCGGCGGCGTTGGCAGCTGGAAAGCCGACAACCTGCCGCTGGTGAAGTGATATGGCTGCCGTCGTCGTCTATTCCAGCGATTACTGCCCCTACTGCTCGCGGGCCAAGTACCTGCTCGAGAACAAAGGCGTAGCCTTCGAAGAGATCAAGGTCGACGGCAAGCCGCAGGTTCGCGCCGAAATGGCCCAGAAGGCCGGGCGCACGTCCGTGCCGCAGATCTGGATCGGCAGCACCCATGTGGGCGGTTGTGACGATCTGTTCGCCCTGGAGCGCGCCGGCAAGCTCGACGCGCTGCTCGCGGCCTGACTGACCACCCAAGTTCAGCAAACCCTACATGACCCCGAGATCAAGAAGGATCTGAGATGACTGACCAACAGAACACCGCTGCGACCGAAGACGAATCCGCACCGCAATTCTCGCTGCAGCGTATCTATGTGCGTGACCTGTCTTTCGAAGCTCCGAAAAGCCCGGCGATCTTCCGCCAGCAGTGGGAGCCGAGCGTCGGCCTGGACCTGAACACCCGTCAGAAGGCGCTGGAAGAAGGTTTCCACGAAGTCGTGCTGACCCTGTCGGTCACCGTGAAGAACGGCGACGAAGTGGCGTTCATCGCCGAAGTGCAACAGGCCGGTATCTTCCTGATCAAGAACCTGGACGACGCTTCGATGAGCCACACCCTGGGCGCGTTCTGCCCGAACATCCTGTTCCCGTACGCTCGCGAAGCGCTGGACAGCCTGGTGACCCGCGGTTCGTTCCCGGCCCTGATGCTGGCTCCGGTGAACTTCGACGCGCTGTACGCGCAAGAGCTGCAACGCCTGCAGGCGGCCGGTGAAGGCACCGTTCAGTAAGAGCTTTGCCCGAGCATGAAAAAAGCGCCGTTAAAGGCGCTTTTTTCATGCTCGGGCGAAACATTCGGGTAGGAGCGAGGCTTGCCCGCGATGGGGCCGACGCGAAACGTCTGAAGCACTGCGTTATCGTTCATCGCGAGCAAGCTTCGCTCCTACTTGAACCCCAGCTGGCGCCAGGCTTCGTAGACGGCCACCGCCACGGTGTTGGACAGGTTCAGGCTGCGGCAGCCTTCGCGCATGGGCAGGCGCAGGCGTTGTTCGGCGGGCAGGGCGTCCAGTACCTCGGCGGGTAGGCCACGGCTTTCCGGGCCGAACAGGAAGGCATCGCCCTCGGCGAAGCTGGCGTCGTGGAAAGGTCGCGAGCCCTTGGTGGTGAAGGCGAACAGGCGCGGATGGCCTAGGCTTTCAAGACAGCTGGCGAGGTCGGTATGGCGCTGCAGGGTGGCGTACTCGTGGTAGTCGAGGCCGGCCCGGCGCAGGCGCTTGTCGTCCATTTCGAAACCCAGCGGTTCGATCAAATGCAGGTGGCAGCCGCTATTGGCGCACAGCCTGATTACGTTGCCGGTATTCGGCGGAATTTCTGGTTGAAAAAGGATGACGTGAAACATGCACGGCTCCGAAGAAAAAGACAGGCCGCATTCTACGCCTGAAGCGGACGTCCGGCCGAAGCTAATGCTGCGGGTATTCGGCTCGCTGGCGATCTTTGGCTTGATGGTCGGGTTGATGATCGGTCGCCTCACCACGCCGGACCCCACCGAATTGCAGGAAGTGCAGGCTCGGCCCAATGCCCTGGTGGTGTGGTTCAACAACGAGCCCAAGGTTCATGGCGAGCACATCGACGGGGCCGTGGCGCTGTTGTTCGAAGCCGAGGGGCGAGCGCAGAAGGGTCAGTTGAAGATCAACGACAAGGATGCCAACTGGCGGGTGCGGGCGGCTGAGGAAGGGTTGCTGCTGAACGTGGTCGCAGCAAGAGCGCTGCACGCCGAGTGGTCGGGCAGCGAGGTCGACGGGCGCTGGCGCCTGGAGATCCGGCTGCGCGAGGAATAAAAGAGGGGATTCCCGGCCTGCCTGTACCAAGGTCCCCAAAAGCGTGAGGGCTGGGCGCTGATTGCGCCGGGCCTGGTGTAAAGAGGGGAAGCCCCGGCCTGCCTGTACCAAGGTTCCCAAAAGCGTGAGGGCCGCGCTGATTGCGCTGGGCCCGGTGTAAAGAGGGAATCCCCGGCCTGCCTGTACCAAGGTTCCCGAAACGGGTGGGGCTCGTCGCTGTGAGCGTGATGAGCCCGGGTGTTAAAGAGGGAATCCCTGGCCTGCCTGTACCAGGGTTCCCCAAACCGGGTGGAACCCGTCGCTGCGAGCGGTATGGGTTCCGGGTGTAAAGAAGGGGATTCTCGGCCTGCCTGTACCAAGGTCCCCAAAACGGGTGAGTGACTGCACTCATGATCTTGTCTTTGCAGGGGGCGTGCCAATTTCGGCTTAAACGGTTAAGCGAATTTTCAAGAAAAGCTGAAAGCCCCGGTTTACGGGGCTTTCGCCGTTTTGCGGATATGTTTTTGCGAGAAAAAAAGAGATCGCCCATGGGGAAATCCCAGGTCCAGCCGCGCATTCGGGCAGTGCAGGCTCACCATTGCGGTGCACAAAAAGCTTCGCGGGCAAGCCTCGCTCCTACAGAACACCTTCATCTGTAGGAGCGAGGCTTGCCCGCGATTGGATCTGTCATTCGGCACAGCTCGAATGCCTTGCACTGTAGCCGCTGCCGAAGGCTGCGCTCGCGACCGAAGGGCGCGCAGGATCTCAAGATCGCTGAAGGCCTTCGGCCTTATCGCAGCCTGCGGCAGCGGCTACAGGGGGTTACGCGGCTCAGCCCTCGTCGCTGTCGTCGTCATCCCCGCCGTCGACCTTCATCCCCAACTCCTTGATCTTGCGCGTCAGGGTGTTGCGGCCCCAGCCCAGCAGCACGGCGGCGTCGCGGCGGCGGCCGGCGGTGTGCTTGAGGGCGGTCTCGATCATGATCCGCTCGAAACTCGGCACCGCGCTGTCCAGCAGGCTCGACTGGCCGCGTGCCAGGGCCTGGTCGGCCCACTGGCGCAGGGCCTGCTCCCAGTTGGTCACCGGTGCCGAATCCTGGGGCAGGCTCAGCAGCTCCGGCGGCAGGTCGCTGATGTGCACCTCGCGACCCGAAGCCATCACGGTGATCCAGCGGCAGGTGTTCTCCAGCTGGCGCACGTTGCCGGGCCACGGCAGGTTCTTCAGGTATTCCTCGGTCTCGCTTTTCAGCAGCTTGGGCTCGACGGCCAGCTCCTGGGCGGCGCGGCTGAGGAAGTGCTTGGCCAGGGTCGGGATGTCTTCGCGACGGTCCGACAGGCGCGGGATATGGATGCGGATCACGTTCAGGCGGTGGAACAGGTCCTCGCGGAACTTGCCGGCGTGCACCAGGGTTTCCAGGTTCTGGTGGGTCGCGGCGATGATGCGCACGTCGACCTTGACCGGCGTATGCCCGCCAACCCGGTAGAACTCGCCGTCGGCCAGCACCCGCAGCAGGCGGGTCTGGGTGTCGGCCGGCATGTCGCCGATCTCGTCGAGGAACAGGGTGCCGCCGTCGGCCTGTTCGAAGCGCCCGCGCCGCAGGTTGGCCGCGCCGGTGAAGGCGCCTTTTTCATGGCCGAACAGCTCGGATTCCATCAGGTCCTTGGGGATCGCCGCCATGTTCAGCGCGATGAACGGCGAAGCCGCTCGCGGGCTGTGGCGGTGCAGGGCGTGGGCCACCAGCTCTTTACCGGTACCGGACTCACCGTTGATCAGCACGGTGATGTTGGAGTGGCTGAGGCGACCGATGGCGCGGAACACCTCCTGCATCGCCGGCGCTTCACCGATGATTTCCGGGGTGCGGGCCAGCGCCGGGATCACTTCCAGGCCCTGCTGCTCCTGGGCGTGCTGGTTGGCGCGCTTGACCAGGGACACCGCTTCGTCGACATCGAACGGCTTGGGCAGGTACTCGAAGGCGCCGCCCTGATAGGAGGCGACAGCGCTGTCCAGGTCGGAGTGCGCAGTCATGATGATCACCGGCAGGCGCGGGTGCTGCTCGCGGATCCGCGCCAGCAGGTCCAGGCCACTGGCGCCGGGCATGCGGATGTCGGAGATGATCACGTCCGGTTGCTGGCGGGCCAGGCGACTCATCACACCATCGGCGCTATCGAAGCTCTGGGTGGTCATGCCTTCCTGTTGCAAGGCTTTCTCCAGAACCCAACGGATAGAACGGTCGTCATCGACGATCCACACGGTTTCACTACGGCTCATGTCGATGGGGCTCCTTGTTCCAGTGGCAGAAAGATCGAGAACGTGGTGTGGCCGGGATGGCTGTCACACTCGATCAGGCCCTGGTGCTGGCTGATGATGTTCTGGGTAATGGCCAGGCCCAGCCCGGTACCGTCCGGACGGCCGCTGACCATGGGGAAGAAGATGGTTTCCTGGAGTTCCGCGGGGATCCCCGGGCCGTTGTCGATGATCTCGATCTTGGTCACCAGGCGGTGGCGCACATGGCCGATGGTGAACTGGCGCATGGTGCGGGTGCGCAGGCTGATGCGGCCCAGGCGCAGCTCGTTCTGGCTGCTGATGGCCTGCATCGCGTTGCGCACGATGTTCAGCACCGCCTGGATCATCTGCTCGCGGTCGATCAACACATCGGGAATGCTCGGGTCGTAGTCGCGCACCAGGGTGATGCAGCCCTGGCTTTCGGCTTCCACCAGGCTGCTCACGCGCTCCAGCACTTCGTGCACGTTGCACATCGCCAGCGACGGCAGCTTGTTGGAGCCGAGCATGCGGTCCACCAGGTTCCGCAGGCGGTCGGCCTCTTCGATGATGACGTTGGTGTAGTCCTTGAGGTTCTCGTCCGGCAGTTCGCGGGCCAGCAACTGGGCGGCGCCGCGAATCCCGCCGAGGGGGTTCTTGATCTCGTGGGCCAGGCCGCGCACCAGCATCTTGCTGGTTTCCTGCTTGGACAGCTGGGCCTCTTCCTTGGTGATCCGCAGCAGGCGGTCACGGGGGTGGACTTCCAGCAACAGCAGGGTGTCGCCATTGCTCAGGATCGGCGTCACCGCGTAGTCCACGGTCAGGGTCTGGCCGGTCAGCGCGGTGAGCATGGCTTCGCGCTTGGTGAACGGGTGCGCCTGTTCCACCGCCTGGCGCAGGGAACTCAGGGCTTCGGCCGACTCGGTGAACAGTTCGCTGATGAATTGCCCATGGCTGCGCTGGCCACTGATGGCCAACAACATCTCCGCCGCCGGGTTCATGTACTCAAGGCGCAGGTCGGCGTTGAGCAGGATGGTCGCGGTGGTCAGGTTGTCGAGTAGCAAGCGGTGCAGTTGATCGCTGATGGTCATGGGTAAATGTTGACCTCTTTTGAAACAAGGCAATCCCGGGCCGGCCCAGGATTGCGCGCGCGAATAAGGCGCTGGTATCGAGAAAATGCAAAAACCAAACCAAGGCTCCGAAAAGAAGCGCTCGAGCCCTGAAACGGACGTTTAAAGTTCTATTTCGCAGCGTTTTGCCGGCTGCGCTGGGTACTTTCGAACCAAAATGGGCTGCGGATGGGTGCAGGTGCAGCTTGATGCACCAATATAGTGCGATTTATCCGAGGCTGCGCTAAAGAATGGCTAGCCGCGCGCTGGTCCAGAATTCGCCGCGCACGCAAAAAGGCCCGCGTGCTGGCGGACCTGGAAGTGTGCGGCGGATAGCGTCTCAGTGGGCGGGATGTGGGGCCTTGTCGATAGCCTGCTGCGTCGCGATCGGCTCCTCGTCCGGTAGCGTGGCGCGGGGTTCCCGGGCCAGTTCGTCGGCGTCCGCCTGCTCGGCGGTGGACAGGTCGGCGGCGTTGTGGCCGATGCGCTTGAGCAGCAGGAGCATGCACACCAGGGACACCAGGGCATAGCCAGCGGAGGCGACGGCCACGCCGAGAATGCTCCCGGTGTTGTTGAGAATGCCCTGGGCCAGGACCGGCGTGGCGCCGCCCACCAGCAAGGAACAGAGCTGGTAGGAAATCGACAGGCCGCTGTAGCGCACCCTGGTCGGAAAGGCGCGGGCCAGGATGCCGCCGACGGCGCCATAGAACATCGAGTGCGGCACGGTGGCCAGGCACATGCCGAGCACGGCAATCCAGTAGACGCCGGTTTCCACGGCGAAGAACATCGCCGGCATCAGGAAGAACTCCGGCAGCAGCATCAGCACCACGGCCTTGCGCATGTCCATCCTCGATACCAGCACCGCGCCCAGGGGCTGGGTGATGAACTGCACCACCAGGGCGATGACGATCACGCTGAGAAAGGTGCTCTGGCTGTAGCCCAGCTCCTTGGTGGCCCAGGATAGGGCAAAGGTGCTCTTGAAGTAGGTGACATGGATGATCGGCAGCACGCCGGCCCCCAGCAGCACGATCTGCCAGTGTTTGCGCAGGACCTCCAGGATCGGCAGCTTGACGGTCTTTTTCTGCTGGATCAGGCGTTTCATGTCGTCCGACTCTTCAAGCTTGAGGCGAATCACCATGCCCACCAGGACCAGTGCCGCCGAGAGCAGGAACGGAATGCGCCAGCCCCACAGCAAAAAGTCCGGCGCGGGCAGGGCACTGAGGCCGAAGAACACCAGGGTCGCCAGCAGGTTGCCAGCCGGCGAGCCCTGCTGGGCGAAGGCCGCATACAGAATGCCTTTGCCCTTGGGCGCGCTTTCGCTGGCGATGAGGATGGCGCCGCCCCATTCGCCGCCCACCGCGATGCCCTGGATGATGCGCAGCACCACCAGGGCAATCGGCGCCCAGATACCGATCTGCAGGTAGGTCGGCAGCAGGCCGATGCAGGTGGTGGCCACGCCCATCATGATCAGGGTGATTACCAGGGTGGTCTTGCGCCCGATCTTGTCGCCCAGGTGGCCGAAGATGATGCCGCCGATGGGGCGGGCGATGAAGCCGGCCCAGAGGGTCAAAAACGACAGCAGGGTGGCGGTGCCCGCAGGCAAGTCGGCGGGGAAGAACACCTTGCCGAAGACCAGCGCGGCGGCGATTCCGTAGGCGTAGAAGTCATACCATTCGATGGTCGTGCCGATGAACGAAGCGATTCCCGCCTTGCGGGCTTTCTTGTGCGCGGCAGCGTGCTGGGCGGCATTCATATTCAATTCCTGCATGTTGTTATTGTTATTTGCGCCGCGGGAGGTTCGTCTGACGACGGCTCCGGATACTCATTGCACGAATGGGCGCATCACGTACTTGCAAGGTCCGACGGCACGGAGCCTATACAGGCAGGAATGAAAAAAATAATGATTAAATCTTATTGTGTGATACGGGATTTCGTATGGTCGACAGCCCTCAAAGTCCCGGCGCCACTGGCTTTTGCAGGGCCTTGAGGACACTCAGAAAACTCTCCGCGGCGGCCGACGGTTTGTCGGCATGGCGGATAGCGTGGACCTCGGACAACGCCCCGTCGCCGCTGATTTCGCAGTAATGCACACCCTCTTTCCAGGTGCCGGCCAGGGTCTGCGGTACCAGGGCCACGCCCATTTCATACGCCACCATCGTCACCACCGTTTGCCACAGCCGGGTTTCGTGGCGGATACGCGGGCTGAACCCGGCCGCCACGCAGCGCGCGATGATCAGGTCGTGGTAGTGTGGCGAGACATTGCGTGGGAACAGGATGAAGTCGTCGTTGGCCAGCTCCGCCAGATCGATGCGCGACTTGCCCGCCAGCCGGTGGCCCTGGGGCATGCAGCAGAGGAAGGGCTCGGCGAGGACCGGCTCGCCGCGGATGCTCTCGGGAAAGTGGCTCCAGTGCACGAAGCCGATATCGATCTGCCCGCGCTGCAGCGCCTGGGCCTGCTCGGCGCTGTTCATCTCCATCAGCACGATCTCGGTGTCCGGATGATCCTGCTCGAAGGTCCTCACCGCCTGCGGCAGGCCGCGATGCAGGATCGAGTTGACGAAACCGATGCTCAGCCGACCGACGAAACCCTGGGCCGAACGCAGGGTCAGGCGCCGCGCCTGCTCGGCCCGCAGCAGCAGGTAGCGGGCTTCGTCGAGCAGCACCTGGCCGGCGTTGGTCAGGCTCACCGACTTGTTGTTGCGGCTCAGCAACTGCACGTCCAGCTGGCTCTCGAGCTTCTTGATGTCGAAGCTCAGGGCCGGCTGGGAGATGAACAGGCGAGCGGCGGCCCGACCGAAATGCAGCTCTTCGGCGACCGCGACGAAGTAACGAAGCTGTTTGAGATCCATGCTGGCGTCCTCGCTTTACGATCTGGTTTTCTTATCGTAGTGGATTGATTTTGTATTAGATACTTATCGATGGCGGCTCTAGTCTCGGGGCACAAGAGCCTGGAGAGACGCCATGACTGCCCTGCCTGAACCCGCCCAAGACACCTTGAATATCCCCGATAGCCGGGGCCTGAACCTGTTCGATTGCGACGCCGGGCTGGCGGCCCTGCTCAAGGTCTACCTGGCGCCGCAACTGTACGCCCAGTGGTTGCCGAGCTTGCGCCAGCTCGGTGCGCGGGCCGGTGGCGAGCTGGATGTGCTGGCGCTCTCGGCGGACAAGAACCCGCCGCAACTGCGGCCGCGCACCCGCCGTGGCGAAGACCTGCAGAGCATTTACAAGCACCCGGATTTCATCGCCCTGGAGCGCGCGGCGTATGCCGAGCTGGGCCTGGCCTCCATGAGTCATTGCGCCGAGCCGGTGCTGCCGCTGGTCAAGTACGCCCTGACCTTCCTTTTCGTGCAGGCCGAGTTCGGCCTGTGCTGCCCGGTGAGCATGACCGACTCGCTGACCCGCACCCTGCGCAAGTTCGGCTCGCCGGAGTTGGTGGCGCGCTACCTGCCGTCCCTGGCTTCGCGGGATTTCGACCGCTTGTTCCAGGGCGCGATGTTCATGACCGAACAGGCGGCCGGCTCCGACGTGTCGCGCACCGAAACCCGCGCGCGCCTGGAGAACGGCGAATGGCGGCTGTTCGGCGACAAGTGGTTCTGCTCCAACCCGGACGCCGACCTGGCCATGGTCCTGGCCCGTCCGGAAGATGCGCCGGAAGGCATGAAGGGGGTCAGCCTGTTCCTGCTGCCGAAGGTCCGCCTCGATGGCTCGCGCAACGCCTACCGGATCCTGCGCCTGAAGGACAAGCTGGGCAGCCGCTCCATGGCCAGCGGTGAAATCAGCCTGGACGGAGCCACCGCCTACCTGATCGGCGAAGTCGGCCGCGGCTTCCAGCAGATGGCCGACATGATCAACATGTCGCGCCTGTCCAACGGGGTGCGGGCCGCCGGGCTGATGCGTCGCGGGATCAATGAGGCGCTGTATGTCGCCCGCCAGCGCCGGGCCTTTGGCCGCCATCTGATCGAGATGCCGCTGATGCAGCGCCAGCTGCTGAAAATGATGCTGCCCGCCGAGCAGGCCCGTTCGATGTTCATGCAGATCGCCACGCTGCTGCCCAAGGCCGATGCCGGCGACGAGGCGGCGCGCAAGTGCGTGCGCATCCTCACCCCGCTGATCAAGTTCCGCGCCTGCCGCGATGCGCGTCGGGTCACCGGGGACGCCATGGAAGTACGCGGCGGGGTTGGCTACATCGAGGAGTGGAGCGATGCGCGGCTGGTGCGCGATGCCCACCTGGGCTCGATCTGGGAGGGCACCAGCAACATCGTCGCGCTGGATATCGCCCGCGCCGTGACCCGCGAGCAGGCCCTGGAGCCGCTGCGGCACTACCTCGCCGGCCTGCTCGCCGAGGCCGACCTGCCGGCGGCCAGCCAGCGCCTGTTCGAGACGGTCCTGCAGCGTGCGGTCGCGGCTATCGAAAAGGTCGCGCAAGAGCGCCGCGACGACCAGGTGCGCCTGGCTGGCAGTGCCCTTTATCACACCGCCACGGCGATTTTCATGGCCTGGGAAGCGAGCCGCCAGGCCCCCGATTACCGGCGCCTGGCCCTGGCCCATCTGCTGCTCCAGCACAAGCTGCTGCCCCGTGATCCGCTGCGTCCGGAGGTATCGATTGAGCCTGAGCTGCTGGCGCTCCTGGCCCAGGAAAGCGCGCTGTCGAAAGCCGATGCGATGCAGCTGTTGCCGGCCTGAGCGGCCCTGTCCATTTTTGTCAGAGAACTGCCATGAACCATTCAAAAGGGGCCCTGGCCGGCCTGAAAGTCATCGACCTCAGCCGCGTGCTGGGTGGGCCCTACTGCTCCCAGGCCTTGGCCGATCACGGCGCCGAAGTGATCAAGCTGGAGCCCCTGAACGGTGACGAGACCCGCGGCTGGGGCCCGCCTTTCGAAGGCGCCGACGCTTCGTATTTCAGGGGCGTGAACCGCAACAAACAGGGGATCGCCGTGGACCTGTCCCGACCCGCGGGCATCCAGCTGCTGATGCGCCTGCTGGAAGACGCCGACGTGCTGATGGAGAACTTCAAGCCCGGCACCCTGGAGCGTTGGGGCATCGGTTATGCCGAGGTGCTGAGCCAGCGTTTCCCGACGCTGATCCACTGCGCGGTTTCCGGTTTTGGCAGTGACGGCCCGCTGGGCGGGCTGCCCGGCTACGACGCGGTGATCCAGGCAATGGCCGGGCTGATGAGCGTGAACGGCGAAGCCGACAGCGGCCCGCTGCGCATCGGCCTGCCGATCGTCGATATGGTCACCGGGCTCAATGCCCTGGCGGGGATTCTCCTGGCACTCAACGAACGCCACCGCAGCGGCCTGGGGCAGTCCCTCGACATCACCCTGTACGACTGCGGCGTGTCCCTGCTGCACCCGCATCTGGCCAACTATTTCGCCGCCGGCAAGACCCCGCAGCGCACCGGCAACGCCCATCCGAATATCGCCCCCTACGACAGTTACCGCACCGGCACCGAGCCGATCTTCCTGGCGGTCGGCAATGACCGGCAGTTCGCCAAGTTGTGCGAACAGCTGGACGCCGGCGCCTTGCTGGACGACCCGCGCTTTGCCGACAACGGCTGCCGCTCGGTCAACCGCGAGGCGCTGAAGCAGGCGCTGGAGGCGCGCCTGGCCGAGCACGACGGCACGGCCCTGGCGCAACGGCTGATCCGCCTGGGCGTGCCCTGCG
The DNA here is from genome assembly GCF_059424045.1 of Pseudomonas sp. GW456-L12. Classification (NCBI taxonomy): domain Bacteria; kingdom Pseudomonadati; phylum Pseudomonadota; class Gammaproteobacteria; order Pseudomonadales; family Pseudomonadaceae; genus Pseudomonas; species Pseudomonas sp. GW456-L12. Next base: position 303,491 of record NZ_JBWKZA010000004.1, on the reverse strand, counting down.
GCTCGATTGCCTCCATCGACAAGGTGGTCGAGCACCCGCATACCCGGCATCGCGGCCTGTTGGTGGAGATCGGCGACTACCGCGGCGTCGGCTCGCCGGTGAAGCTGTCGCGGACCCCGGCCAGCTATCGCAGTGCTCCGCCGGCATTGGGCGCGAATACCCGCGAGGTTCTTGAAGGCCTGGGCCTCGACAACCAGACGATCGAAAACCTGTTCGAGCACGGCATCGTCCGCGAGTGAAGGGCTGCGCCCAGAGTCCCGGCCGGGCCTCTGGCGCACTTCTCAGGTTCCTATCTGCATCAGGAGACTCCATGAATTCCGAGTCCGTTAGCCCTCAACCCCTGGTCCTGCTGGAGCGCCCCGCGCCGGGCGTGGCGCTGCTGCGGCTGAACCGCCCGCAGGCCCTCAACGCGCTGAACATGGCGCTGCGCGAGGAGTTGGCCGAGCACTTTCGCCGTCTGGATAGCTGCCCGGATACCCGGGTCGTGGTGCTCACCGGCGGCGATACGGTGTTTGCCGCCGGCGCCGACCTCAGCGAGCTGGTGAACGCCAGCGCGCTGCAACTCTATGCCCGGCATGCCGAGCGCCACTGGCAAGCCATCTCGGCGTGCCGCAAGCCGGTCATCGCCGCGGTGAATGGCTACGCCCTGGGCGGTGGCTGCGAGTTGGCGATGCATTGCGACCTGATCGTCGCCGGCCACTCGGCGCGTTTTGCCCAGCCGGAAATCAAGGTCGGGGTGATGCCCGGGGCAGGGGGCACCCAGCGCCTGCTGCGCGCCATCGGCAAGTTCCAGGCGCTGCGCCTGCTGCTCACCGGCTGCCAGGTCCCGGCCGACGAGGCGCTGCGCCTGGGCCTAGTCAGCGAGGTGGTGGCGGACAGCGAAACCCTGCCGCGAGCCCTGGCCCTGGCCGCCAGAATCGCCGGCATGCCGCCGCTGGCCGTGGCGCAGATCAAGGAGGTGGTGCTGGCCGGCATGGACCTGCCGTTGGAGCAGGCGTTGGTGCTGGAGCGCAAGGCTTTCCAGCTGCTGTTCGGCTCCCATGACCAACGCGAAGGCATGCAGGCCTTTCTTGAGAAACGCAAACCGGAGTACCAGGGGAAATGACCACACAACCATTGCAACGCATCGGCCTGGTCGGCACCGGAGCCATGGGCCGGGGTATCGCCCAGGTCCTGGCCATGGCCGGGCTCAAGGTATTTTTGTTCGATGCGCGCCCGGGGGCCGCGGGCACGGCCCGGGAACAGCTGGCGACGATCTTCGCCCAGCAGATCGAGAAGGCCCGCATCACCCCGCAGGACGCCGCGGCGGCCATGCTCAACCTGGAAGTGGTCGACAGCCTGCAAGCGCTGCATGACTGCCAACTGGTGATCGAGGCGATAGTCGAGGACCTGGAGGCCAAGCAGCAGCTGTTTCGGCAACTGGAAGAGGTGCTGGCGCCGAGCGCGATCCTGGCGAGCAATACCTCGTCGCTGTCGATCACCGCGATTGCCTCGGTTTGCCGCCATCCAGAGCGCGTCGCCGGCCTGCACTTTTTCAATCCAGTGCCGCGGATGCGCATTGTCGAGGTGATCGACGGCCTTGCCACCAGCGTCGGCGCTCGCTTGCAGGAACTGGTGCGCGCCATCGGCTACTACCCGGCGCGGGCCAAGGATTCTCCCGGTTTTATCGTCAACCATGCCGGGCGGGCGTTTGGCACCGAGGCGCTGCGCATCCTCAGCGAGGGCGTGGCCCCGGCGTGGCTGATCGATACGCTGCTGCGCGACAGCGCCGGTTTCGCCATGGGGCCGTTCGAGCTGCTCGACCTGATCGGCCTGGATGTCAGCGTGCCGGTGATGGAGTCGGTCTACCGGCAGTTCTATGAGGAGCCGCGTTATCGGCCGCATCCCGTGCTGCGGCTGATGCTGGCGGGTGGGCACCTGGGGCGCAAGAGCGGGCAGGGCTTCTACCTCTACGACGAGCCAGGCGATACGCGGCGCCCGCCACAGGCGGTGCCCCACTGCGTGGCACTGCCGCCGGTGTGGATCGTTGCCGACGACGAGGTCGGCCGGCTGCGTCTGCTGGACCTGCTCGAACGCCTGGGGGCCCAGGTCGAGAACGGCCTGCGACCTTCCACCTCGGCCTTGTGCCTGGTGGCGCCACTGGGCGATGACGCCACCGAGGCGGCCCTGCGCCATGCCACGGACCCGTCGCGCACCGTGGCGATCGACACCCTGACCGCGCTCGACAGCCAGCGCTGCCTGATGCTCAACCCGGCGACCCGCGAAGACATGCAGCACGCCGCCCACGCGCTGTTCAGCGCCGATGGCGGCACGGTGACGATGATCCGCGACAGCTGCGGCTTCATCGTCCAGCGCACCCTGGCGTCGATCGTCAACCTGGCCTGCGATATCGCCCAGCAGGGCATCGCCTCGGTGGCCGATATCGACGCGGCGGTACGCCTGGGTCTCGGCTATCCGCTGGGGCCGCTGGAGTGGGGCGACCAACTGGGCCCCGAGCGCCTGCTGCATATCCTCGAGCGCCTGCACGCACTCACGGGCGACCCGCGTTATCGCCCCAGCGGCTGGTTGCGCCGTCGGGCCCTGCTGGGCCTGTCCCTGCGCCAGCCGGAAAACCCGCTGCCGGCCTGAGGCCTGCCGATCCCTACTGCTGCGAGAGTCCTTTCATGCTCGATGCCTATATCTACAGCGGCTTGCGCACCCCCTTCGGCCGGCATGGCGGCAGCCTCGCCAGCGTGCGCCCGGACGACCTGGTGGGGCCGTTGCTGGTGCGTTTGCTGGAAACCTCGGGGCTACCGGCCGAGGCGCTGGAAGAGGTGATCCTCGGGTGTACCAACCAGGCCGGCGAGGACAGCCGCAACCTGGCGCGCAATGCCTTGCTCAGCGCCGGGCTGCCTTGGCGCGTACCCGGGCAGACGGTCAACCGCCTGTGTGCCAGCGGCCTGTCGGCGGTGATCGACGCGGCCCGGGCGATCACCTGCGGCGAAGGCCGGCTGTACCTGGCCGGCGGGGTCGAGAGCATGTCCCGGGCGCCCTTCATCATGGCCAAGGCCGAGAGTGCCTACAGCCGAAGCCTGGACGTGGCCGACAGCACCATCGGCGCGCGTTTCGCCAACCCGCGGCTGGTGGAGCGCTATGGCAACCACAGCATGCCCGAGACCGGCGATAACCTGGCCCGACTCTATGCCATCAGCCGCGAGGACGCCGATCGCTTCGCCGCCGCTTCCCAGGCGCGTTACCAGGCAGCCTTGCTGGCCGGGGTGCTGGACGGCGAGATCATGGCCGTCGAGGTGACGGCCGGGCGCAAGGGCCCGGCCTCGACCGTCTGTGATGACGAACATCCGCGCCCCGGCTCCGACCTGGCGGCCCTGTCGCGCTTGCCGACGCTGTTCGCGGAGGGCGTGGTGACCGCCGGCAACGCTTCAGGGATCAACGATGGCGCGGCGGTGTTGCTGCTCGGCAGCCGTGAGATCGGGAGGCAACATGGGGTCGCGCCCATGGCGCGAATCCTCTCGTCGGCCTCGGTCGGCGTGGAGCCGCAGTTTATGGGCATCGGCCCGCACAGGGCGATTCTGCTGGCGCTGCAGCGCGCCCGCATCGGCCTGGAGCAGCTCGACCTGGTCGAGATCAACGAGGCATTCGCGCCACAGGTGCTGGCTTGCCTCAAGGCCCTGGACCTGGATTTCGACGATCCGCGGGTCAACCCCAATGGCGGCGCCATCGCCATCGGCCACCCACTGGGTGCGTCCGGCGCCCGGCTGGTGTTGAGCGCCTGCCGCACCTTGCAACGCAACAACCAGCGTTACGCCGTGGTCAGCCTGTGCGTGGGCGTGGGCCAAGGCGTGGCCATGGTGATCGAGCGCGCCTGAGGCGGATCTACCGCTCGGCGTTGTTGCGCGCCGGGCACTAGCCGTAGTTATGCCGAGGTGGCTAGCAGTATCGGCTCGGCCTCCGCCGTGCGGGCCATGGCCCGGGCCAATGGCGCCAACCAGATCGCCATCGTGATTGCCTGTCACCGGGTGATAGGTGCCGACGGTTCGCTCACCGGTTATGGCGGCGGGCTCTGGCGCAAACGCTGGCTGCTCGAGCATGAGCGGCGCCTGTACGCGCAGATTTCGGCGCGACAACACCTCAGGGTCGATGAACCCGTTGCAGGGTGAAGGTCAGCGTCGGGCTTTGCTGGGTCACCCGCTCGCCATCGAGCACCTGCACCGCCAGGCGGTGTTCGCCGCGATCGATATTCACCAGTTGCAGGCTTGGCTGGTTGCCGGGTTGGCCATAGGGTTGGTCGTCCAGCAGCAGGCGCAGGCGATGCTCGTTGTGCAGGGACGGTTGCAGACGGACCTCGATATTGAAGGTGCCGTTGTTGGCGCGGATCACGCCGCCGTTCGGTACGCCGCTCAGCTCCAGGGTGGTATAGGTCGGTGCGTTGGAGGGTGGCGTCTGTTCAGGCTCGACGCCGGGCGGTGTGAGCGGCCGGGGTGCCTCGATGCGATTCAGCGGCGCCAGCTCGACGGCCTGGCCGGACACGCCGGCCGGCGGCTGGTCGCTGTAGGCGGTATTGCCGTGGGCGTCGGTGTAGCGGTAGATCTGCGCGGCGGCCGGCAGGGCGGCCAGCAACAGCAGGTAGAGACAGTGCACACGCATGGCGGCTTTCCTGGGCGCTGGGGTCGGCGGCTTCAAGGATGAAAGTGCCTTCAGCATAGAGCCGCGGACCGGGCCCAGGTTCGCCGCTTTAACCTTTGAACACACAAAGCTCGGCGGTGGCGCGGACCAGCGCCAGTTGGCGCAGTGGTGCCCGATCACCTTCGTGGGTGGCCTGGGCCAGCCATTGTGGGCACTGCGGGTCATTGCGGTGGGGGCTGAAATCCGCCAGTTGCTGCAGCAGGCGTTTTTGTAACCGATCAAGTTGCGGGCGGATCTGCCCCACCAGATCCGGGCGCGGGGCGTCCGGTGCCTGGCCTTGCAGGGTCCATTCGGACAGGTGGGCGTACTGCACCAGCTTGTTGGCTTCGATCTGCGCGGCGAAGAACTGTTCCACCGCCGCGCCGTCGAGCTTGTAGGTCGGCGCCAGGGCCACCGCGCCGGCAATCACCTCGCGCTCGCGCGGGCGGTCTTCCACCGGTTTGTGGCTGTCCCATTTGCTCAGGGCCACCTGGTCGGCGATGGCCAGGCGTTCTTCGATGCTGGCCAACAGAGGGCTGAGGGTGGCAGGGGCGGCGCAGGCATTGCCGGCCAGCAACAGGGTCAACAGGGCAAGGCAGAATCGCGAAGTCATGGGCAGTCTCGGCTTCTTGGGGACAAATCGGCGGCCATGATGCACGCAAAACCGCAGTGCCTGGCAAGCGTCGGGCACAAGATGGGTCATTGGCCGGCCGCGACAGTCGCGGGCGCCCCGCAATTGGTTGGACTGGAAGACAGTCGCTGGCCGCTTTCGTCATAGACGATCCGGCAGGCGCTCAAGCCGTTGTCGATCAGCTCGCGGCTCTTGACCGCGCCGTTGCGGTGATAGCACAGCTGTTCGCCGACCAGTTGGCCGTTGGACTCATGACTTTTCACCTGTTGCTGGTTGATGGTCATCCAGGTGAAACCCACCGAGTTTTTCTGGCACTCGACCTGCCCATTGTCGTAGTAGGTGCGCTGAGTGATCTGGTCATTGTCGCCGATGATCTTCTCGCGGGTCTTTTGGCCTGTTTCATAGTTGTACTCGATGGAGCCTTGGGGGCTGCCAAAGAGAAAGTCCGTTTCCCAGGACAGCTTTCCGTGGGTGAACCGCCGTTGTTTTCCACAGCGTTCGACGGTTGAGCCGAACTTGTCGAAGCGGCACCAGTTGGCTTCCTCATAAAGCACTCCGTCCTGATCGTATTGTTTCATCAGGCCGACAAAGCGCCCTCCCTCGAAGCGCCCGACCGTGGCCGGCGTCCCGTCACGCAGGAAGGTCAGGTGAGGGCCTTCGTACCGATCGTTGTGCCAGGAAATATCGCTGATCAGCTTGCCGTCTTCGCTGTAACCCAGTGAGTGGCCTTCCCGTTTGCCATTCTCATATTGCTGCGAGTACTGCAGGTTGCCGCTGGGGCTATAGCCTTCGCGGGTGCCGGACAGCACATCTGCCTGGTAATGCTCGATCAGGACCAGCACGCCGTTGGCGTCGGTTTCGCGCAACTCGCCCTCTTTTTTATCGGCGACGAAGTTCACGCTCTGGCTATGACCCTTGTCTGTCTTGAGTATCCACGGGCCGCTTTTCAGGCCGTTCTCGAAGTTGCCGCGACCTGCTTGGGTAACCCATGGTCCTTCGCGTTTGTTGTCGCGGTAGCTGCCGCTTTCGGTGAAACCGTCTACCTTCTCTTCGCTCGGGCCGTTGAGCACGCTATGGACATAGGTCTGGAAGCCAGTGACAGCGGGGGGCTCGCCTCCTTCGTCGTAGGACAGCACCCAGCGTCCCTCACGCAGATCGTCCCGATACTCGCCCGTTACGGATTGCCAGCGGTAGGTTTCGGTCCACTGTCCCTGGCGCTTGCCATCGACAAAACGGCCGTGGGTCCAGCCTCCGTCCGGGCTGGAAAAACTCCATTCGCCGGTGCGTTGGCCGTGGGCATAGGCACCCTGGGCGGTGACGGCTCCGCCGGAGTCGGAGTATTCCACATAGGCCCCGTCCTCACTGCCAGTGAAACGCTGCGGTTCGGTCTCCCAGGCAATGCGGCTGGCCCGGTAGTTGTACAGCAGGGGCTCGCCCTCCAGCGCAGGCGTTTCGCCGCACCAGTAGGTGGCGGTGAGAAAGCGTCCGTCCTTTTCGGCGAAGGTCTTTTTGTAGCTGTACTGCTCAGCTCCGGGCGGATGGGCGGTGATGGGCTGCCCGTTCTGGTCGAAGTAACCCACCAGGGTGCCGGCCGAATGGTCGAGCCGGTCGAATTCCTCGATACCCGAGTCTTCGTAGAAGACGCTGTAGTTCAGCGGTGTCAGTTGGCGCAGGGCCTGTTTCACCGTCGGGGCATCGAGTTTCTTGCGGTCTTTGGCGATGCGCTCCAGGGCGGGTTGCAGTTTTTCCAGGCGCTGGTAGAGGTGGTCGCTTTCGTTATAGCGATAGGCATGCAGGCGGTACTGGCCGCGCTGTTTGAACAGCACCAGGCGGGTCAGGGACTCATCATCCAGGGCGATGTTGAACACCGACTCGATGGTTGCATCGCCGAAGTCGTCCAGCAGCTGCGGCTGGCTCTCGTCCGGGTCGACCGAGTAATAACCTTTGACGCCGCCACCCTGCTTGATAAAGGCCAGGGTCGCCGAGCTTTCCGCCAGGCCGGTGATCAGCGGGTGGGCCAGTGACTTGCCGGCATAGAAAGGCGCCGCCTGGGTGCTGCCGAACGCCAGGCAGGCGATCAGGCCGAGAGAACGAGTCCACTGCATACGAATCCCTTCGTCGAGGCGCCGGACAGAGGGCGCGAGAGGCGCGGATTATCCATGGATGAATAACCCGGGGGAATGCTCCGGGGCTATGGGCGGGCAATAAAAAAGGCCTCCCGAGGGAGGCCTTTTTTCTTGTTACGTAGCATGTCGCGCCGCGTGGGGCGGCGCTACCGGATCAGCAGCTGTAGTACAGCTCGTATTCCAGTGGGTGTACGAAGGTACGGACCTTGACTTCTTCTTCGCTTTTCAGGGCGATGTAAGCGTCGATGAAGTCGTCGCTGAAAACGCCGCCTTTGGTCAGGAACGCACGACCTTTGTCCAGCTCTTCCAGGGCTTCTTTCAGGCTGCCGCAAACTTGTGGGATCTCTTTCGCCTCTTCAGGCGGCAGGTCGTACAGGTTTTTGTCAGCCGCGTCGCCAGGGTGGATCTTGTTCTGGATACCGTCCAGGCCGGCCATCAGCAGGGCAGCGAAGGCCAGGTATGGGTTGGCAGCCGGATCCGGGAAGCGTGCTTCGATACGGCGGGCTTTAGGGCTCGACACGTAAGGGATACGGATCGAAGCGGAACGGTTGCGAGCCGAGTAGGCCAGCATGACCGGAGCTTCGAAGCCTGGGACCAGACGCTTGTAGGAGTTGGTCGAAGGGTTGGTGAAACCGTTCAGGGCCTTACCGTGCTTGATGATGCCGCCGATGAAGTACAGGGCGGTGTCGGACAGGCCGGCATAACCTTCGCCAGCGAAGGTGTTCTTGCCATCTTTGGAGATGGACATGTGCACGTGCATACCCGAGCCGTTGTCGCCGTACAGAGGCTTAGGCATGAAGGTCGCGGTGCGGCCGTAGGCATCGGCCACGTTGTGCACGCAGTACTTGAGGGTCTGAACTTCGTCGCCCTTGTTGACCAGGGTGTTGAACTTCACGCCGATTTCGTTCTGGCCGGCAGTCGCCACTTCGTGGTGGTGAACTTCGATGACCAGGCCCATTTCTTCCATGGCATTACACATGGAGGTACGGATTTCGTGGTCGTGGTCGAACGGAGGAACCGGGAAGTAGCCGCCTTTGACGCCTGGACGGTGGCCTTTGTTGCCGCCTTCCACGTCCTGGTCGGACATCCACGAGCCTTGCTCGGAGAAGATCTTGAACATGGAGCCGGAGATGTCGGACTTGAACTTCACTTCGTCGAAGATGAAGAACTCAGGCTCTGGACCTACGAATACGGTGTCGCCGATACCGGTGGACTTCAGGTATTCCTCGGCACGCTTGGCGATGGCGCGTGGGTCGCGATCGTAGCCCTGCATGGTCGAAGGTTCGATGATGTCGCAGACCAGGATCAGGGTCGGCTCTTCGGTGAACGGGTCCAGGACGGCGGTTTCGTCAACCGGCATCAGGATCATGTCGGAGGCTTCGATGCCTTTCCAGCCAGCGATGGAGGAACCGTCGAACATTTTGCCGATTTCGAAGAAATCGTCATCCAGCGCATCACGGGCCGGCATGGTCACGTGGTGCTGAGTGCCTTTGGTGTCAGTGAAGCGCAGATCAATCCATTTGACGTCATGATCTTTGATGAGTTGAACCGACTTCGACATAGTGTCCTCCGGGTGGCTTCGGGCGAGTGTTGGTGTGCCCTTAGAATGTGGGTGATGCCGGCGCAGATACTCTGCCATGGCAACCTGCCTCACAAGGGAGCAAATTGCATGCCAGTGCCCCGAGTTGGGTTTTATGCCCCAAACTCACGCATTCCGGGGGGTATTTGGGCCAGATTGGCAAACCGGCGCACCGCAATGTTGCGTTTTTATCTGACGACGACCCGTTTTGGTGCACGAAAAACCGAGTGCACATTAATTGGTTAAACCTTGAGCAATTTCCGCTATAATCCGCGCCCCCCTTTTTCGGCTGGCCCAGCGCGCGCTGTTTTCATGAAACTAATCGTTAAAGTTTTCCCGGAAATCACCATCAAGAGCCGCCCGGTACGGACGCGTTTCATCCGTCAGCTGGCCAAGAACATCCGTGCCGTGCTCCGCGATCTGGACCCGGCTGTGGTGGTCAATGGTGTGTGGGACAACCTCGAGCTGGAAACCGCCGTCAGCGAGCCGAAAGCCTTGAAGGAGATGACCGAACGCCTGAGTTGCATGCCGGGCATCGCGCATTTCCTGCAGGTCGATGAGTACCCGTTGGGCGACTTCGACGACATCGTCGCCAAGTGCAAGCAGCACTTTGGCGAGGCGCTGTCGGGGAAAGTTTTCGCCGTGCGCTGCAAGCGTGCCGGCAAGCATGAATTCAGCTCCATGGACGTGGAGAAATACGTCGGCAGCCAGCTGCGCCGACAGTGCGGCGCCGCCGGGATTTCCCTGAAAGAGCCGGAAATCGAAGTGCGGATGGAAATTCGCGACCAACGGTTGTTCGTGATCCACAGCCAGCACAACAGCATCGGCGGTTACCCGCTGGGCGCCCTGGAACAGACCCTGGTTTTGATGTCCGGCGGTTTCGATTCCACGGTGGCGGCCTACCAGATCATGCGTCGAGGCCTGATGAGCCACTTCTGCTTCTTCAACCTGGGCGGGCGTGCCCACGAATTGGGCGTGATGGAAGTCGCGCACTATATCTGGAAGAAGTACGGCAGCTCCCAGCGCGTGCTGTTCGTCAGCGTGCCGTTCGAGGAAGTGCTCGGCGAAATCCTCGGCAAAGTCGACAACAGTCATATGGGCGTCATTTTGAAGCGTATGATGTTGCGTGCCGCGTCGAGCATCGCCGACCGCCTGCACATCGACGCGCTGGTCACCGGCGAGGCGATTTCCCAGGTGTCGAGCCAGACCCTGCCGAACCTCTCGGTCATCGACTGCGTGACCGACAAGCTGGTACTGCGCCCGCTGATCGCCAGCCACAAGCAGGACATCATCGACCTGGCCAACGAAATCGGCACTGCCGATTTCGCCAAGCACATGCCGGAGTACTGCGGGGTCATCTCGGTGAACCCCAAGACCCACGCCAAGCGCCATCGCGTGGAGCATGAAGAGAAAGAATTCGACATGGCGGTGCTCGAGCGTGCGATCGAGCGGGCCAAGCTGGTGCCGATCGATCGGGTGATCGACGAACTGGGCCAGGATTTGCAGATCGAAGAAGTCAGCGAGGCGCTGGCGGGGCAGATCGTGATCGACATCCGGCATCCGGATGCTCAGGAAGACGACCCGCTGACACTTTCTGGCATCGAGATAAAAGCGCTGCCGTTCTATGCATTGAATGCACGCTTCAAGGAACTGGACCCTACTCGCCAGTACCTGCTGTATTGCGACAAAGGCGTCATGAGTCGCCTGCATGCTCACCATCTGCTCAGTGAGGGACATGCCAATGTGCGCGTTTATAGACCGAGCTAAGTGCCCGGGGCTGTTTGCCTGTGGCTTGCGTCACCGGCCCCCCGACGCCACCGTCAAGCTGTAACGGCCTTGCCGGACTCTATTGTTAATCGCTGCCAGCAGTTGTCAGCACACCGAATCCTCTGATCGAGATACACAAGTGATCGAAAATCTACGCAACATCGCCATCATTGCTCACGTTGACCACGGTAAAACCACCCTGGTAGACAAACTCCTGCGTCAATCCGGCACCCTGGAGCGCAACGAGCTCAACGACGAGCGCGTGATGGACTCCAACGACCAGGAAAAAGAGCGCGGTATTACCATCCTGGCGAAAAACACCGCCATCAACTGGAACGGCTACCACATCAACATCGTGGACACCCCGGGCCACGCCGACTTCGGCGGCGAAGTTGAACGCGTAATGTCGATGGTCGACTCCGTTCTGCTGCTGGTCGACGCTCAAGACGGCCCTATGCCGCAAACCCGTTTCGTGACCAAGAAGGCGTTCGAAGCCGGCCTGCGTCCGATCGTGGTGATCAACAAGGTCGACCGTCCAGGCGCGCGTCCTGACTGGGTTCTGGACCAGATCTTCGACCTGTTCGACAACCTGGGCGCCACCGAAGAACAGCTGGACTTCAAAGTCGTCTACGCCTCGGCCCTGAACGGTATTGCCGGTCTGGACCACACCGACATGGCCGAAGACATGACCCCGCTGTACCAGTCGATCGTCGACAACGTTCCGGCTCCGGCCGTTGACCGTGACGGTCCGTTCCAGATGCAGATCTCCGCTCTGGACTACAACAGCTTCCTGGGTGTGATCGGCGTTGGCCGTATCGCTCGCGGTCGCGTCAAGCCGAACACCCCGGTCGTCGCTATCGACGTCGACGGCAAGAAGCGCAACGGCCGTATCCTGAAGCTGATGGGTCACCACGGTCTGCACCGTGTGGACGTTGAAGAAGCCGCTGCCGGCGACATCGTCTGCATCAGCGGTTTCGACGAGCTGTTCATCTCCGACACCCTGTGCGACCCGACTGCTGTTGAAGCGATGAAGCCGCTGACCGTCGACGAGCCGACCGTTTCCATGACCTTCCAGGTCAACGACTCGCCATTCTGCGGTAAAGAAGGCAAGTTCGTGACCAGCCGTAACATCAAGGAACGTCTGGACAAAGAGCTGCTGTACAACGTTGCACTGCGCGTTGAAGAAGGCGACTCGGCCGACAAGTTCAAGGTTTCCGGCCGTGGTGAGCTGCACCTGTCGGTACTGATCGAAACCATGCGTCGCGAAGGTTTCGAAATGGGCGTTGGCCGTCCTGAAGTGATCATCCGTGAAGTCGACGGCGTGAAGCAGGAACCGTTCGAAAACGTCACCATCGACATCCCTGAAGAATCCCAGGGCAAGGTCATGGAAGAAATGGGGCTGCGTAAGGGCGACCTGAGCAACATGGTTCCGGATGGCAAGGGCCGTGTACGCCTGGAATACAACATTCCAGCCCGTGGTCTGATCGGTTTCCGTAACCAGTTCCTGACCCTGACCAACGGTGCAGGCATCCTGACCTCGATCTTCGATCGCTACGCTCCGATGAAGTCCGGCCACATGTCCGGTCGTCAGAACGGCGTACTGGTTTCGGTCGAGACCGGCAAAGCCCTGACCTACTCCCTGGAAACCCTGCAGGCGCGCGGCAAGCTGTTCGTCGAGCACGGCCAGGAAATCTACAACGGTCAGATCGTTGGTCTGAACAGCCGTGACAACGACCTGGGTGTGAACCCAACCAAAGGCAAGAAGCTCGACAACATGCGTGCTTCGGGCAAGGACGAAACCATCGCCCTGGTTCCGCCGGTTCGTTTCACCCTGGAACAGGCTCTGGAATTCATCCAGGACGATGAATTGTGCGAAGTGACTCCAAAGTCGATTCGCCTGCGTAAAAAGATTCTTGACGAAGGCGAGCGTACCCGCGCTGCCAAGAAAGCCAAGAACTGATCCTTTAGTTCCGGCTGAATAAAAACGCCCCCGGTCGAAAGGCCGGGGGCGTTTTTTTTGATCTGTGAAAAAGCTCGGGTCCTGTAGCCGCTGCCGAGCCCGCGAGGCTGCGATCGGCCGCGTAGCGGTCGTAAAACGGTGTATCTGAAACTCTGCGGTGGCCCGTACTGCGGCTGCTTTGCAGCCGTTCGCAGCCTCGGCAGCGGCTACAGGGCGGCAGGGTTACGCGGGGAATGGGGTTGCAGGCGCAGGTCGAGGCTCAGAAGCGTTCCAGGGTCCGGCTGCTGGTGTTGGTCGGGCGCTCCACCGGCTTGGGCTTGTACGCGCAATAGCCTGGGCGCGGGCCGATCTTCGGGTGGTTGCGGCAGGTGTCCGGGCGCTTGTCATAAATGGTGCACAGGCGGCTCTTACGATCCAGATACAGGCAGTCGTTGTTGCTCATGCGCTGCAGGGTGAAGATCTCGGACTTCTGGTTGTAGCGCTCGACGATGCCTTCCTTCTGCAGGCGCTTGGCGATGTTCTTCGCCGGCTCGCCGCGCTCGAATTCGTCGACGATGCCGATGCGGATCAGATCCTTGATCTTGACCTCCACCGGCAGGGTGCAGCAGCTGGACATGCAGGAGCCGCACATGGGCGCGGAATACTTGGCCCAGGTATCGAGTCGGTCGATTTCCGCGGCGGCGATCAGGTTGGACTTCATCAGGCTTGTTTCCAGCGTGTGTATCAGGGCGCGCGATCATACCGGTACTGGTGGATTTTTGAACAACCATTTAACGGAATTTGCGCCAGCCCAAGGGGAGTGCGAGGGTCGGCACGGCATCTGCATCATTTTTGCCAACTGCCGCGGGAGACGCCGCCTTTGCTCGGGCAATCGCACGACGCACCGAACCAGAGTCTTTGGCTCCTGTCAGACCGACTAGGCTCAGACAATTCCATGCTCACTGTCTATCTCGCTCGAGGTCGTATTCATGACTCAGGAACTGCAAGTTCGTGACGCTGAGGTGGCCGCTTTTCGCGACGCCGTCCTGACCAAACTCACCTACGCGGTGGGCAAAGACCCGGACCACGCCTTCGACCATGACTGGTTCGAAGCCATCGCCCTGGCGGCGCGCGATCACATGGTCGAGCACTGGATGGACCATACGCGGCAGATCTACCGCAAAGGCCAGAAACGCGTTTATTACCTGTCCCTGGAATTCCTCATCGGCCGCCTGCTCTACGACAGCCTGAGCAACCTCGGGCTGCTGGACGTGGCGCGCGATGCGCTGAACGAGCTGGGCGTCGATATGGAACGCATCCGCCTGCTGGAGCCGGATGCGGCGCTGGGCAACGGTGGCCTCGGCCGCCTGGCGGCGTGCTTCATGGAAAGCATGTCGACCCTGGGTATCGCCGGCCACGGCTATGGCATCCGTTATGAACACGGTTTGTTCCGCCAGGCCATCGTCGATGGCTGGCAGCAGGAGCAGACCGAGCACTGGCTGGACTTCGGCAACCCCTGGGAGTTCGAGCGCCCCGAAGTGATCTATTCGATCGGCTTCGGCGGCAGCGTCGAGACCGTCACCGACGAGGCTGGCCACGCCCGGCAGGTCTGGTGGCCGGCGGAAACCGTGCGCGCGGTGGCCTACGACACCCCGGTGGTCGGCTGGCGCGGCGCCAGCGTCAACACCTTGCGCCTGTGGCGCGCCCGGGCCATGGAAGACCTGCACCTGGAGCGCTTCAACGCCGGCGACCACCTGGGCGCGGTGGCCGAGGTGGCCCGGGCCGAGAGCATCTCCCGGGTGCTCTACCCGGCGGACAGCACCGAAGCCGGGCAGGAACTGCGCCTGCGGCAGGAGTACTTCTTCGTCTCCGCGTCCCTGCAGGACCTGCTGCGCCGGCACAAGAACATGCACGATTCGGTGCTCAGCCTCGGCGAGCATGCGGCGATCCAGCTCAACGACACGCACCCGTCGATTGCCGTGGCCGAACTGATGCGCCAGCTGGTGGACCTGCACGGCATCGCCTGGGAAGCGGCTTGGCAGATCACCGTCGAGACCCTGGCCTACACCAACCACACGCTGCTGCCCGAAGCCCTGGAAACCTGGCCGGTGGGCCTGATGGAACGCATGCTGCCGCGGCACATGCAGATCATTTACCTGATCAATGCCCAGCACATCGATTCGCTGCGGGCCAAGGGCATCCACGACTTCGACGTGCTGCGCGCGGTGTCGCTGATTGAAGAAGACAACGGCCGCCGGGTGCGCATGGGCAACCTGGCGTTTCTCGGTTCCCACAGTGTCAACGGCGTGTCCGGCCTGCACACCCAACTGATGCGCAGCACGGTGTTTTCCGAGCTGCACAAGCTGTATCCGGAGCGGATCAACAATAAGACCAACGGCATCACCTTCCGCCGCTGGCTGTACCAAGCCAACCCCAAGCTGACGGCGATGCTGGTCGAAGCCGTCGGCCCGGAGCTGCTGGACAACCCCGAGGAGCTGTTGCTCAAGCTCGAACCCTTCGCCGAGAAGCCGGCCTTTCGCAAGCAGTTCGCCGAACAGCGCCTGCACAGCAAGCGCGCGCTGGCGGCGATCATCCATGAACGCCTGGGCATCGCGGTCAATCCGGCGGCGCTGTTCGACGTGCAGGTCAAACGGATCCACGAGTACAAGCGCCAGTTGCTCAACCTGATGCACACGGTGGCGCTGTACCAGGCGATCCGCGCCGAGCCGGAAATCGACTGGGTGCCGCGGGTGAAGATCTTCGCCGGCAAGGCCGCGGCCAGTTACCACCAGGCCAAACTGATCATCAAGCTGAGCAACGACATCGCCCGCACGGTGAACAACGACCCGACCGTGCGCGGCCTGCTCAAGGTGGTGTTCCTGCCCAACTACAACGTCAGCCTGGCCGAAAGCATCATCCCGGCGGCGGACCTGTCGGAGCAGATTTCCACCGCCGGTTTCGAGGCCTCGGGCACCAGCAACATGAAGTTCGGCCTCAATGGCGCGCTGACCATCGGCACCCTGGACGGCGCTAACGTCGAGATGTGCGAGCGGGTCGGCGCCGAGCACATGTTCATCTTCGGCCTCAGCGCCCAGCAGGTGGAGGCACGCAAACGCAATGGCGAGTTCAGCGCGGTGCCGGACATCGCCGCCTCCCATCGTCTCAACGATGTGCTGCAGGCGATTCGTGGCGGGGTATTTTCGCCGGACGATCCGGCCCGTTACACCGGGCTGATCGATTCGCTGGTCGACTATGACCGCTTCCACGTGTGCGCTGATTTCGACTCCTACTGGAATGCCCAGCTGCATGTCGAAGAGCGCTGGCGCGACAGCAATCAATGGTGGCGTTCGGCGGTGCTCAACAGCGCGCGCATGGGCTGGTTCTCTTCGGACCGGACCATTCGCGAGTACGCCACACAGATCTGGAAGGCTCTGGAATAGGCCGCTCGGCGGTCCCCGTAGCGTCTAAAGGGCGCAGGCTATCGCAGCCTGCGCCAACGGCTACAGATCGGATTTCGGGCTACGCTCAGCCCCATGCATGAACTCTCTGTGGCGGATCTCGTCTCATAGGAGGAAATGCACCCCGACTCGCGTTAAACTGCGCGGGTTTTTAGCCCCCCATTCCTCCGGAGCCGTCCATGTCCCGCGTTACCCTGAGTCGCTATTTGATTGAGCAGACCCGCAGCAACAACACTCCTGCCGATCTGCGCTTCCTGATCGAAGTGGTGGCGCGTGCCTGCAAGGAGATCAGCCATGCCGTGTCCAAAGGCGCCCTGGGCGGTGTTCTGGGCAGCATGGGCACTGAAAACGTCCAAGGCGAAGTGCAGAAGAAGCTCGACGTGCTCTCCAACGAGATCCTGCTCGAAGCCAACGAATGGGGCGGCCACCTGGCCGGCATGGCGTCCGAGGAAATGGACAATGCCTACCAGATCCCGGGCAAATACCCGAAAGGCGCGTACCTGCTGGTATTCGACCCGCTGGACGGCTCGTCGAACATCGACATCAACGCCCCGGTCGGCACGATCTTCTCGGTATTGCGTTGCCCGAACGAATACCTGAGCCAGAACGAACCGCTCAATGAAAAGGCCTTCCTGCAGCCAGGCACCCAGCAGGTTGCCGCCGGTTACGCCATCTACGGCCCGCAGACCATGCTGGTGCTGACCCTGGGCGACGGCGTCAAGGGTTTCACCCTGGATCGCGAAATGGGCAGCTTCGTGCTGACCCACGAAGACATCACCATTCCTGAAAGCACCCAGGAATTCGCCATCAACATGTCCAACCAGCGTCACTGGGAAGCGCCGGTGCAGCGTTACGTGAGCGAATTGCTGGCAGGCGAAGAAGGCCCGCTGAACAAGAACTACAACATGCGCTGGGTGGCCGCGATGGTCGCCGACGTGCACCGCATCCTGACCCGCGGTGGCCTGTTCATGTACCCACGCGACAGCCGCGAGCCATCCAAGCCGGGCAAGCTGCGCCTGATGTACGAAGCCAACCCGATGTCGTTCCTGGTGGAACAGGCGGGCGGCGCTTCCACCGACGGTCACCAGCGCATTCTCGACATCCAGCCTGAAGGCCTGCACCAGCGCGTAGCGGTGTTCCTCGGCTCGAAGGAAGAAGTCGCCCGCGTCACCGCCTACCACAAGGAATAACCCATGGCCGCGCCCTGGCAGCCCTTGCTCGACTGGTGGTTCGGTTCGGCCGAGAAACCCGCGGATATCAAGGCTGAAAAGGGCAGGCTGTGGTTTGGCAAGCGCGACAGCCAGGATCTCGAGGCGCGCGAGCGTTTCGGGGATCTGGTGGAACAGGCCTTGGCCGGCGGATTGACCGAGTGGGCGCAACGCCCGCAAGGTTGGCTGGCCCTGGTGCTGCTGCTCGACCAACTGCCGCGCATGCTGTATCGCGAAACCCCCAAGAGCTTTGCCGGCGATCTGCGCGCCCAGGCGCTGGTGGCCCAGGGTATTGCCGCGGATTTCGACCGCCAGTTGGCGCCGATGCAGCGCAGCTTCGTCTACCTGGTGTTCGAGCATTGCGAAAACCTGGCGGTGCAGAACGAAGCGATCTCCAGGTTCGCCGCCTTGCACGACGAGCAGCCGCTGGCCGACCAACCGGTGTTCGCCGATCTGCTGGACTACGCCGAACGGCATCAGAAAATCATCGCCCGCTTCGGGCGCTTCCCCCATCGCAACCAGATTCTCGGGCGTGAATCGACGCCGGAGGAACTGGCATTCCTGCGCGAGCCGGGTTCCAGCTTCTAGTTCTTCTGCGTTCTGTAATCGCTATCGCGGGCAAGCCTCGCTCCTACGGATGCTTGGGTTCTTCTGTAGGAGCGGCCGGTCGACGCTCGATTGCCCGCGATAGGGCTTCAGGACCCATGAATACTTAGCGCCTGGCGCGCAGCAGCCGCTTCATCAGCAAGGTTTGCAGGTCTTGGCGGGTATCGGCGATGACATGGATGTAGACGGTAGCGTCTCGTACTTCATAGATGATTCGATTCATCCCCGAGAGTATCTGTCGGTAGTGGCCGACATGCAGTTGTTCGAGTTCTGCGGGAGTCGCCCCGGCGTAGGGCAGGGTGGCCAGTTGGCGAATGGCTTGTTTCAGGCTGCTGTAGCTGTTGTGCCAGGTAGCGGTGGAGAGCCGCTGGGTGAGGTAGGTACGCAACTCGATGAGGTCGGTTTCCGCCGAATGCAGAAGCACTACCTTGAATGTCACGGTTGGTCGGCCTGGTCCAGTTCGTCGAACACGTCCTGGGCATCGCGGAATTGGCCTTCATCGATCTCACGATTACCGAGGGCGAGGATCTTCAGCAGCGCCATGGTTTCTTCCTGCTGCTCGAAGCTTTTCACATCCATGACCACCAGTTTTGCCTCGCCGTTCTGGGTAATGACCATGGGCTCACGGCTTTCGGTGATGGTTTTGACGATCTCGGCGGTGTGGCTTTTCAGGTAACTGATCGGTTTGATCTGAGAAGAAAGCTTCATGGGAGCATCTCGTCTGGGGAAGCAGGACTGATTTTAGTCTTTATTCAGTCCTATGTGCGCCACGCCAGACGAGTTGAGTGTTGCTGATCGTTAAATCCTGAAGCTACCCACCAACTGCTGCAACCGCGCCGCTTGCTGCTCCAGGTCGGCGCAGGCGCGCAGGGTCGCCTGCAGGTTTTCCACGCCTTCCTGGTTGAGGGTGTTGATCTCGGTGATGTCGACGTTGATCGACTCCACCACGGCGGTCTGCTCCTCGGTGGCGGTGGCCACGGACTGGTTCATGCCGTCGATCTCGCCGATGCGCTGGGTCACGCTGCCCAGGCGCTGGCCGGCCTGGTTGGCGATGCCGACGCTGCTTGCGCTCTCGCGCTGGCTTTCGGTCATGGTGTCCACCGCCTGGCGGGCGCCGACCTGCAGTTCCTCGATCATCTTCTGCACTTGCTGCGCCGAGTCCTGGGTGCGGTGGGCGAGGTTGCGCACCTCATCGGCGACCACCGCGAAACCACGGCCGGCCTCACCGGCGCGGGCGGCTTCGATGGCGGCGTTGAGGGCCAGCAGGTTGGTCTGCTGGGAGATGCTGGTGATGACTTCGAGGATCTGCCCGATGTTCACCGTGTTGCTGTTCAGGGTTTCGATATGGCCGCAGGAGTCGCTGATCTTCGCCGACAGCTGCTGCATGGCGGCGATGGTCTGGTCGACCACGGCCTGGCCTTCGCCAGCCAGGTTGCGCGCATCGCTGGAGTGCTGCGATGCCAGGGCGGCGTTCTGGGCGATTTCCTGGGCGGCGGCGCCGAGCTGGTTGATGGCCGCGGCAACGCTGCTGGTGCGCGAGGCCTGTTGGCCGGAGTTGAACATCGACGAGTTCGAGGCACTGACCACCCGCAGGGCGACTTCGTTGACCTGGCCGGTGGCCGAGGCGACTTCGCGGATCGAACCGTGAACCCGTTCGACGAAACGGTTGAACGACACGCCCAGGGTGCCGAACTCGTCGTGGCCATGGATGATCAGGCGCTTGGTCAGGTCGCCTTCGCCCTCGGCGATGTCGTGCATGGCGCGGCCCATCAGGTGCAGCGGCTGCATCAGCACGCGGATCAGCATGCCCAGCAGGCTGATGATGATTACTACGGCAATCAGCATGGCGATGATCGCCGAGGTGCGGAACTCGCTGAGCATCGAGAACGCGGTGTCCTTGTCCAGCACCAGTGCCACGTACCAGTCCGCCGCCGGCACGCCGTTGACGCGGGTGAAGGAGATGAGCTGGGTCTGGCCATCCAGCTCGACTTCCTTCAGGCCCGGGCCGACCTGCGGGGCGCCATTGGGGTAGGCGTCGCTGAGGTTCTTGAGCACCAGCTTGCTGTCCGGGTGGATCAGGATCTTGCCGCCGGCACTGACGATGAACGCCTGGCCATGGCCGCCGAAATTCAGCGAGTTGATGATGGCGCTGACATTGGACAGGTCGATATCGGCCCCAGCGACGCCGATGAAGCTGCCCTGGTGCTGGACCGGGGTGGCGACGGTGATCACCAGCTTGCCGGAAGAGGCGGCGATGTAGGGTTCGGTGACGATGGTCTGCTGGGCCGAGTTGGCCGCCTTGTACCAGCCACGGGCACGCGGGTCGTAGTCGGGCGCGCGGTTGCCCGCCGGGACCGAGAACATCGCGCCGTCCTGGCCGCCGAAGTAGCTGAGCTGGAAGTTGCTGGCATAGGCGGGGAGGCCGACGCTGCGTTTCAGGCCGTCGGCGCCGCTGCCGTCCACGGCGATCTGCTGGGCCAGGGTGTGCAGCAACTGGATGCGGCTTTCCAGCCAGGTCTGGATGTTGCTGCTGGTCAGGCTGCCGAGTTCCTGCATGGAGGACTCGTTGCTGCTGCGCAGGGCCTCGCGCTGTCGATAGTCGTTGAACAGGATAAAACAGGCGAACGCAACGGCGACCACAAGAGCGGCGGCAAGCAGGATCTTATGGCTGAATTTCATGTTTCTGGTCATTAGGTGAACTACCGCGAAAGGGTGGTCAGCGAGGGGGCGTCAATTTGCCATAACGGCAGCTTTTGCGCTGCTTTTATGTCGACTGGCCATCATGAAAAATGAGGCACGCCGACGTCTGCCCGACGAAATGCGTTTTGCCCCCGCAAAGTGGTTGATTCCGGAGGAAATGTTGGGCGCTGCGTCACAATAAATAGGCGTCTGGCTGGGGAACCAGATGGGGCTTTTCTCTTCTAAGCTTCTGGTTGGCAGCATGCCATCCCCCCGTTCGCCCAGGAGTTTCACCATGTCCCTGCGTTCTCTCGCTCTGTTGTCGTTCTGCGTGCTGTTGGCTGCATGCGGCAAGATCAATCAGGAAAACTATTCCAAGCTGTCGGCCGGCATGCCCAAGGCCGAAGTTGAAAAACTGCTGGGCAAACCAACTGATTGTTCCGGCGCGCTGGGCATGTCCAGCTGCACCTGGGGTGACAAGAACAGCTTTATCAGCGTGCAGTACGCCGGTGACAAAGTGCTGATGTTTTCCGGGCAAGGCCTGAAGTAAAAAAACCGGGGCCACGTGCCCACGGGAGAAAAATAATGATGCGTTTGCTAGTCACTCTTCTGGCCGGCCTGTTGTTGGCCGGCTGCGCCACTTCCCGGGACGATTCACTGGCGCCCAAGACCGCGAATCACGTCGATCTCAAGCGTTACCAAGGGACCTGGTACGAGCTGGCGCGTTTGCCGATGTATTTCCAACGTAACTGCGCGCAATCCGAAGCCCGCTACACCTTGCTGCCCGAAGGCAATATGGCGGTGCTCAACCGCTGCCTGACCGCCAACTGGCAATGGGAAGAGGTGCGGGGCACGGCAACGCCGCAGGCGCCGGACAAAACCGACAAGCTGTGGGTCGAATTCGATACCTGGTTTTCCCGGTTGATACCGGGCCTGGCCAAGGGCGACTACTGGGTGCTGTATGTGAGCGACGACTACAAGACCGCCATTGTCGGCAACCCGGATCGTCGATACCTGTGGCTGTTGTCGCGCCGGCCGAATGTCAGCGAGGCGGTTCGCGAGGACCTACTGAGCAGGGCGCGCCAGCAGGGTTATGACACCACCCGCCTGATCTGGCGAGTGTCGGACAAGGCGATGGCCAAGACCTCGAAGTGAATCCATGCGGGAGCCAGCATGCTGGCTCCCGCGGTGACGGGCTTCAGCCGAGCAGGTCGCGCAGCACCTGGGTAAAGGCCCGATTACTTTCTTCTTCGCCTGCGTGACGGCCGTCGCGCACTACCCATTGACCGTTGACCAGCACATCGCGCACCTGGCGATCGCCGCCGGCGAACAGCCAGCGGTTGAGAATGCCGTCGCCCTCGGCGGTGGCCAGGTAAGGATCGCTGCCGTCGAGCACCAGCCAGTCGGCACGCTTGCCCACTTCCAGGGCGCCGATCGGCTGCCCCAGGGCCTGGGCGCCGCCGTCCAGCGCGGCGTCGTACAGGGTCCGGCCAACCATCGGCTGGTCGTTGCGATACAGGCGGTTGCGGCGTTGATCGCGCAGGCGCTGGCCGTATTCCGCCCAGCGCAATTCTTCCACCACACTCAGCGACACATGGCTGTCGGAACCGATGCCCATGCGGCCGCCCTGGGCGAGGAAATCCACCGCTGGGAAAATCCCGTCGCCGAGATTGGCTTCGGTGGTCAGGCACAGGCCGGCAATCGCTCGGCTTTGCGCCATGAGGCTGACTTCTTCGGCATTCGCGTGGGTGGCATGGACCAGGCACCAGCGCTGATCGACCGCGGTGTTTTCATACAGCCATTGCAGCGGCCGGCGCCCGCTCCAGGTCAGGCAGTCATCGACTTCTTTCTGCTGTTCGGCAATGTGGATATGCACCGGGCACTGTTTGTCGCTGGCGGCCAGCACCTCGCTGATCTGCTGCGGGGTGACCGCGCGCAACGAGTGGAAGCACAGCCCCAGCTGCTGGGCCGGTTGCCGGGCCAGCAGCGGTTGCAGGCGGCTTTGCAGCTTGAGGTAGTTTTCCGTGCTGTTGATGAAGCGGCGCTGGCCTTCGTTGGGCGCCTGGCCGCCGAAACCGGAGTGGCTGTACAGCACTGGCAGCAGGGTCAGGCCGATGCCGGCGGCGCTGGCGGCCTGGCTGATGCGCAGGGACAGTTCGGCCGGGTCGGCGTAGGGCTGGCCGTTGGTGTCGTGATGCACATAGTGGAATTCGGCGACCGAGGTGTAACCGGCCTTGAGCATTTCGATGTACAGCTGACGGGCGATGACGCCCAGCTGGTCCGGGCTGATCTTGCCCACCAGGCGATACATCAGGTCACGCCAGGTCCAGAAACTGTCGTTGGGGTTGCCGGCCACTTCCGCCAGCCCGGCCATCGCCCGCTGGAACGCATGGGAGTGCAGGTTGGGCATGCCCGGCAGCAGCGGGCCTTGTAGCCGCTCGGCGCCTTCTGCGCTGGCATCGGCCTGGATGTGGGTCAACAGGCCGTCGGCGCTGACCTCGAGACGTACGTTGTTGGCCCATCCGTTAGGCAGCAGTGCGCGTTCGGCAAAGAAGGCGGACATGGTTCAAGCACCCCGTCGTGTGTTATTTGTATATACATATACAGACGTTTGCCTGCTCGGTAAACTCCGGCAAGCTAGCCTCTTTCTTCAGCCAACAAGGATTTCCCGTGCCGACTCCGCCCGCCAACTCCCCGCTGGCCGCCCATCTGGGCGATAGTCCGGCGCCCCTGTACGCCCGCGTCAAGCAGATGATCACCCAGCAGATCGAGAGTGGAAACTGGCCGCCGCACTACCGCGTGCCCTCGGAAAGCGAGCTGGTCAGCCAGCTGGGTTTCAGCCGCATGACCATCAACCGCGCCCTGCGCGAGATGACCGCCGAAGGCCTGCTGGTGCGCATGCAGGGCGTGGGGACTTTCGTCGCCGAGCCGAAAAGCCAGTCGGCGCTGTTCGAGGTGCACAACATTGCCGACGAGATCGCCTCGCGCGGTCATCGCCACACGTGCAAAGTCATTACCCTGGGTGAAGAGGCGGCCGGTTCCGAGCGCGCCGTGGCCCTGGAAATGCGCGAAGGGCAGAGGGTCTTCCACTCGCTGATCGTGCATTTCGAAAACGATATCCCGGTGCAGATAGAGGACCGTTTCGTCAACGCGCTGGTGGCGCCGGATTACCTCAAGCAGGACTTCACCCTGCAGACCCCCTACGCCTACCTGAATCAGGTTGCGCCGCTGACCGAGGGCGAGCACGTGGTCGAGGCGATTCTGGCCGAGCCGGAAGAATGCAAGTTGCTGCAGATCGAGCGCGGCGAGCCGTGCCTGCTGATTCGCCGCCGGACCTGGTCCGGCCGCCAGCCGGTGACCGCCGCGCGCCTGATCCACCCGGGTTCTCGTCACAGCCTGGAAGGGCGGTTTCATAAGTAAGGGGCATCAATGACTCAGTTGAACGTTTTGCGCGCGGCCAACTACCCGCGCATGCCATGGAAGAACGGTGGCGGCAGTACCGAAGAGATCACCCGGGACGCCGGCGTCGGCCTGGAAGGTTTCGGCTGGCGGCTGTCGATCGCCGATATCGGCGAGTCCGGCGGCTTCTCCAGCTTCGCCGGCTACCAGCGGATCATTACCGTGCTGCAAGGCGCGGGCATGACCCTGACGGTGGACGGCGAGGACACCCGGGCACTGTTACCGCTGGACCCCTTTGCCTTCAGTGGCGCCAGCCAGGTCGCGTGCACCCTGATCGACGGGCCGATTCGCGACTTCAACCTGATCTACGCGCCGGACCGCTACAGCGCTCGCCTGCAATGGCTGTCGGGTGGCCAGCGCTTCTTCACCCAGGCCGGCACGGTGCTGGTATTCAGCGTGGCCGAGGAAATGCGCACCGACCTGGGTGGCGGTGTCGCCGCCTTGCTTGAGCGCCATGACTGCCTGCAACTGCTCGGTAACCCCGGCTTGCGGGAAGTCAGCGTCAGCGGCGCTTGCTGCGTGATCGAGCTGACAGCTATCTGACCTGTAGCCGCTGCCGCAGGCTGCGATAGGCCGGGGTCGCGCTCGACTCGAAGAGCCTCCGGGGCCTGCAAGAGCGTCTCCTTCGGAGCCGATCGCAGCCTTCGGCAGCGGCTACACAAGGCTTGTTTCTCTTCCTTCCTGATGTTGTTTCCCTCGCGCACCAATTTGTTACCGAACGCCCCAGCGTGGCGCAAAGCCCTGGCGAAGTAACAGCTCTCACTCCTCTCGTCATATCCCCCGCGAAAAAATAATCGACGCTGAAACCCTTGATCCAAGGGCCTCTCCAGCATTTCCAGAGATTTTCTTGAAGGCTCATTCAACGAGTTGGCCGATCGATTGCATATGCTTGTATGTACAAGTAAAGACGTATGCGTATGAGTCACTGAAGACTCTTCGCAGCGTCCCCTGATTCGCTTGCTGCGCAGCGCCCTGCGCGCAGGCACGCTCGCCCACTGCCTGGGTTGGTTTGGATTGATCGCTGAGGAGTTTTTTCGTGACTGAGAATAAACCTACGAAATACCGGAACGTCGAAATTCGCGCTGCCCGCGGCAACAAGCTGACCGCCAAGAGCTGGCTGACGGAAGCGCCGCTGCGCATGCTGATGAACAACCTCGACCCGGAAGTCGCCGAGAACCCGAAAGAACTGGTGGTCTACGGTGGCATCGGCCGCGCTGCGCGCAACTGGGAGTGCTACGACAAGATCGTCGAGAGCCTGACCAACCTGAATGACGATGAGACCCTGCTGGTGCAATCCGGCAAGCCGGTCGGCGTGTTCAAGACTCACAGCAACGCCCCGCGCGTGCTGATCGCCAACTCCAACCTGGTGCCGCACTGGGCCACCTGGGAACACTTCAACGAGCTGGATGCCAAGGGCCTGGCCATGTATGGCCAGATGACCGCCGGCAGCTGGATCTACATCGGCAGCCAGGGCATCGTCCAGGGCACCTATGAAACCTTCGTCGAAGCCGGTCGCCAGCACTACAACGATGACCTCAAGGGCCGCTGGGTCCTGACTGCCGGCCTCGGCGGCATGGGCGGCGCCCAGCCTCTGGCCGCGACACTGGCAGGTGCCTGCTCGCTGAATATCGAATGCCAGCAGACCAGCATCGATTTCCGCTTGAAGACCCGCTATGTCGACGAGCAGGCCAAAGACCTGGACGACGCCCTGGCGCGTATCGCCAAGTACACCGCCGAAGGCAAGGCGATCTCCATCGCCCTGTGCGGCAACGCGGCTGAAATCCTTCCGGAAATGGTCCGTCGCGGCGTGCGTCCGGACATGGTCACCGACCAGACCAGCGCCCACGACCCGCTCAACGGCTACCTGCCGGCCGGCTGGACCTGGGAGCAGTACCGCGAGCGCGCCAAGACCGAGCCTGCCGCGGTGGTCAAGGCGGCCAAACAATCGATGGCCGTGCACGTCAAGGCCATGCTCGACTTCCAGAAGCAGGGCATCCCGACCTTCGACTACGGCAACAACATCCGTCAGATGGCCCAGGAAGAAGGCGTCGAGAACGCCTTCGACTTCCCAGGCTTCGTACCGGCCTATATCCGTCCGCTGTTCTGCCGCGGCATCGGTCCGTTCCGCTGGGCCGCGCTGTCGGGCGACCCGCAGGACATCTACAAGACCGACGCCAAGGTCAAGGAACTGATCCCGGACGACGCGCACCTGCACAACTGGCTGGACATGGCGCGCGAGCGCATCAGCTTCCAGGGCCTGCCGGCGCGTATCTGCTGGGTTGGCCTGGGCCTGCGCGCCAAGCTCGGCCTGGCGTTCAACGAAATGGTGCGCAGCGGCGAGCTGTCGGCGCCGATCGTCATCGGTCGCGACCACCTGGACTCCGGCTCGGTATCCAGCCCGAACCGCGAAACCGAATCGATGCAGGACGGTTCCGACGCCGTGTCCGACTGGCCGCTGCTCAACGCCCTGCTGAACACCGCCAGTGGTGCGACCTGGGTTTCCCTGCACCACGGCGGCGGCGTCGGCATGGGCTTCTCCCAGCACTCCGGGATGGTGATCGTCTGCGACGGTACCGACGAAGCGGCCGAGCGTATCGCCCGTGTGCTGCATAACGACCCGGGTACCGGTGTCATGCGCCACGCCGATGCCGGTTACCAGATCGCCATCGACTGCGCGAAGGAACAGGGTCTGAACCTGCCGATGATCACTGGCAAGTAAGCTCCCGGCGGATTGCCGCCAGGATTAGGGAAGAAGCCGTCGCACGCTGCAGTGCGGCGGCTCGGTCCATGTAGCAGTGCTTTGACATGACAAGAATCTCCCGGGAGAACGATAACGATGTCCACGGCCAGCGATAGCTCCAAACCCCTGATCGAACGGCGCTCGATCAACTACATCCCCGAGGCTGAACGCCACGGCAAGCTCTACAGCCAGTTCACCCTGTGGTTGGGGGCTAACCTGCAGATCACCGCCATTGTCACTGGTGCTCTGGCGGTGGTGCTGGGCGGTGATGTGTTCTGGTCGCTGATCGGCTTGCTCATCGGGCAACTGCTGGGCGGCGGTGTGATGGCGTTGCACGCGGCGCAAGGGCCCAAGCTCGGCCTGCCGCAGATGATCTCCAGCCGGGTTCAGTTCGGCGTCTATGGCGCGGCCATTCCGATCGTCCTGGTCTGCCTGATGTACCTGGGCTTCACCGCCACCGGCACGGTGCTTTCCGGCCAGGCGCTGGGCCAGCTGTTCGGCGTCAGCGACAGTGTCGGCATCCTGATCTTCGCCAGCGTCATCGTGCTGGTCACGGTGCTCGGCTACCGGGTGATCCATTTCATCGGGCGTGCCGCCAGCGTCATTGGCGTGATCGCCTTCGTTTATCTGTTCAGTCGCCTGATGAGCCAGACCGACGTTGGCGCACTCCTGGAAATCCGCCACTTCAGCTGGAGCAGCTTCCTGCTCGCGGTGTCGCTCGCCGCGTCCTGGCAGATCGCCTTCGGCCCCTACGTGGCCGACTATTCGCGCTACCTGCCGAGCAAGACCTCCTCGGTGAAAACCTTCCTCGCCGCTGGCGCGGGTTCGGTGATCGGCGCACAGGTGGCGATGATGCTCGGCGTGTTCGCCGCGGCCATGGCCGACGGGCAGTTCGCCGGCCACGAAGTGGCCTACATCGTCGGCCTGGGCGGCAGCGGTGCCACTGCGGCGCTGCTGTACTTCAGCATCGCCTTCGGCAAGATCACCATCTCGACGCTGAACTCCTACGGCAGCTTCATGTGCATCGCCACCATCATCAGTGGCTTTCGTGGCCACCTGGAAGTGACGCGCTTGCAACGCCTGGTGTTCGTGCTGGTCATCGTCGGTACCGCGACCCTGATCGCCTTGCTCGGCCAGCACTCGTTCCTCGGTGCGTTCAAGTCTTTCATCCTCTTCCTGCTGGCCTTCTTCACCCCGTGGAGCGCGGTCAACCTGGTGGACTACTACTGCATCACCCGCGAGCACTATGACGTGCCGGCGCTGGCCGATCCGAACGGTCGCTATGGCCGCTGGAACATCCTCGGTATCAGCGTCTATGTGATCGGTGTGCTGGTGCAGCTGCCGTTCATCGCCACCAAGTTCTACACCGGCCCGCTGGTGGAAACCCTGGGTGGCGTGGATATCTCCTGGATCGTCGGCCTGGTGGTTCCCGCGGCGCTGTATTACGTCTGCGCGAAGAAATGGCATGGCGCTGTACCCGATCGCCTGATCCTGCCGGTAGAGCAGGACTCGATCACAGAACAAAAGCTGAGTGGGGCAGGCCGCGCTACCGCGGTCTAGACCTGATTGGACGTGGACGGGCTGGATGCCTCTTGACTGCCGTAATCCATTTCAATGATTGGGAGCGTCACACAATGAAAATGCATAAGACCCTGCTGACCACTTTGCTTTCCATGGGCCTGCTGGCCAGCGCCGGCGCTACCCAGGCGGCCGGCTGGTGCGAGTCCGGCAAACCGGTGAAATTCGCCGGCCTGAACTGGGAAAGCGGCATGTTGCTGACCGACGTGCTGCAAGTGGTCCTGGAAAAAGGCTACGGCTGCAAGACCGACAGCCTGCCAGGCAACTCCATCACCATGGAAAACGCCCTGAGCAGCAATGACATCCAGGTTTTCGCCGAGGAATGGGTCGGTCGCAGCGAGGTCTGGAACAAGGCCGAGAAGGCCGGCAAGGTGGTCGGCGTCGGCGCCCCGGTGGTGGGCGCCATCGAAGGCTGGTACGTGCCGCGCTACGTGATCGAAGGCGATGCCAAGCGCAAGCTGGAAGCCAAGGCCCCGGACCTGAAGAACATCGCCGACCTGGGCAAGTACGCCAGCGTATTCAAGGACCCGGAGGAGCCGAGCAAAGGCCGTTTCTATAACTGCCCGGCCGGCTGGACCTGCGAGCTGGACAACAGCGAGATGCTGAAAAGCTACGGCCTGGAAAGCAGCTACACCAACTTCCGTCCAGGCACCGGCCCGGCGCTGGATGCCGCGGTGCTGTCGAGCTACAAGCGTGGCGAACCGATCCTGTTCTACTACTGGTCGCCAACCCCGCTGATGGGCCAGGTCGACCTGGTGAAGCTGGAAGAAAAGCCGGGCGTGGACAAGAGCGTGACCATCAAGGTCGGCCTGTCCAAGACCTTCCACGAGGAAGCGCCCGAGCTGGTGGCCGTGCTGGAAAAGGTCAACCTGCCGATCGACCTGCTCAACCAGAACCTGGGTCGCATGGCGAAGGAACGTATCGAATCGCCGAAGCTGGCGAAAATTTTCCTCAAGGAACATCCTGAAGTCTGGCACGCATGGGTGAGCGACGACGCAGCCAAGAAAATCGACGCGGCCTTGTAGGTAGAGCCTTCCCGGCTGCCTGAGCGGTAGCCGGGAGCTTCACCACAACCCACTTGATCGAGAGTCTCTCTATGTTTCCTGAAAGCTTCACCTTTTCCATCGCCGACTGGGTCAACAGTTGGGTCGATTCGCTGGTGACCAACTACGGCGATGTGTTCCGCCACATCTCCGACACCCTGCTGTGGGCCATCGTCAACCTCGAAGGCCTGCTGCGCCTGGCGCCCTGGTGGCTGATGCTGGTGATCGTCGGCGGCATCGCCTGGCATTCGACCCGCAAGCTGGTGACCACCGCGGTGATCGTCGGCCTGCTGTTCCTGGTGGGTGCGGTCGGCCTGTGGGACAAGCTGATGCAGACCCTGGCACTGATGCTGGTGGCGACCTTCATTTCGGTGCTGATCGGCATTCCCCTGGGGATCCTCTCGGCGCGCAGCAATCGCCTGCGTTCGGTGCTGATGCCGCTCTTGGACATCATGCAGACCATGCCGAGCTTCGTGTACCTGATCCCGGTGCTGATGCTGTTCGGCCTGGGCAAGGTGCCGGCGATCTTCGCCACCGTGATCTACGCCGCGCCGCCGCTGATCCGCCTGACCGACCTGGGCATTCGCCAGGTCGACGGCGAAGTCATGGAGGCGATCAACGCCTTCGGCGCCAACCGCTGGCAGCAACTGTTCGGCGTGCAACTGCCGCTGGCCCTGCCGAGCATCATGGCCGGGATCAACCAGACCACCATGATGGCCCTGTCGATGGTGGTGATCGCCTCGATGATCGGTGCCCGTGGCCTGGGTGAAGACGTGCTGGTGGGCATCCAGACCCTCAACGTCGGCCGTGGCCTGGAAGCCGGCCTGGCGATCGTGATTCTGGCCGTGGTCATCGACCGTATTACCCAAGCCTATGGTCGTCCACGCCATGAGGTGAGCAAATGAACGACGCAATCGTGAGCAAGATCGAAGTCAAGAACGTCTTCAAGATTTTCGGCAACCGTTCGGCCGACGCGCTGAACATGATTCGCCAGAACAAGACCAAGGACCAGGTGCTGGCCGAGACCGGCTGCGTGGTCGGGGTCAACGACCTGTCGCTGAGCATCGGCACTGGCGAGATCTTCGTGATCATGGGCCTGTCCGGCTCCGGCAAGTCGACCCTGGTGCGCCACTTCAACCGCCTGATCGACCCGACCAGCGGCGCGATCCTGGTGGATGGCGTGGACATCCTGCAATACGACATGGAAGCCCTGCGCGAATTTCGCCGGCACAAGATCAGCATGGTGTTCCAGAGCTTCGGCCTGCTGCCACACAAGACCGTGCTGGAAAACACCGCCTATGGCCTCAAGGTGCGGGGCGAGAGCAAGGAAGTCTGCACCGAGCGCGCGCTGCACTGGATCAACACCGTGGGCCTCAAGGGCTACGAGAACAAGTACCCGCACCAGCTGTCCGGCGGCATGCGCCAGCGCGTCGGCCTGGCCCGCGCCCTGGCGGCGGACACCGACATCATCCTGATGGACGAGGCCTTCAGCGCCCTCGACCCGCTGATCCGCGCCGAGATGCAGGACCAGCTGCTGGAGCTGCAAAAGACCCTGCACAAGACCATCGTCTTCATTACCCACGACCTCGACGAGGCCGTGCGCATCGGCAACCGCATCGCGATCCTCAAGGATGGCCGGCTGATCCAGGTCGGCACGCCGAAAGAGATCCTGCATTCGCCGGCGGACGAGTATGTCGACCGTTTCGTGCAGCGACGCGCGGCGGTGGTTTAAAGGCTTGGGGCGGGCCTCTTCCCCTGTAGGAGCGAGGCTTGCCCGCGAAGGCGGCGGTAAAGCTGCATCAATGTTCAGGTTGTACCCGTGAGGTCGAAGATGTCGCAGGCTGAAAAAATCGTTATCGCCGACGCCCCGTTGCGTTGGCAGGATGTGGTCGCCGTGGCCCGGCATGGCGCGCAGCTCGAGCTGTCGGCCCAGGCCTGGGCGCGCATCGAGAATGCCCAGGCCATCGTCCAGCGCATTGTCGTCAGCGGCGAACGCGCCTATGGCATCAACACCGGCCTTGGCGCGCTGTGCAACGTTTCGCTGCAGGACGAACAGCTCAGCCAGCTGTCGCGCAACACCCTGCTCAGCCATGCCTGTGGCGTGGGTGCGCCGCTGGCCGACGAGCAGACCCGGGCGATCATGTGCGCGGCTGTCGTCAACTACAGCCACGGCAAGTCCGGCCTGCATCGCCGGGTGGTCGAGGCGCTGCTGGCCCTGCTCAATCGCGGTATCACCCCGCAGGTACCGTCCCAGGGTTCGGTGGGTTACCTGACCCACATGGCCCATATCAGCATCGCCTTGCTCGGTGTCGGCCAGGTCAGCTACCGCGGGCAGGTCGTGTCGGCCGAGCAGGCGCTGGCGGCGGAAGGCCTGGAACCGGTGCAACTGGGGGCCAAGGACGGTCTGTGCCTGGTCAACGGTACGCCGTGCATGACCGGCCTGAGCTGCCTGGCCCTGGCCGATGCCACGCGCCTGCTGCAATGGGCCGACGTGATCGGCGCCATGAGCTTCGAGGCCCAGCGCGGGCAGATCGCCGCGTTCGACGCCGAGATCATCGCGCTCAAGCCGCACCCGGGCATGCAGCAGGTCGGCATCAACCTGCGCGCCTTGCTCGACGGCAGCGAAGTGATTGCCGCCAGCAAAGGCATCCGCACCCAGGATGCCCTGAGCATCCGTTCCATCCCGCAGGTTCACGGCGCTGCCCGCGATCAGCTGGCGCATGCGACGCAGCAGGTCGAAACCGAGCTCAACTCGGTCACCGATAACCCGATGGTGCTGGGCACTCCGGACAACTACCGGGTGATGTCCCAGGCCAACCCCCACGGCCAGTCGGTGGCTTTGGCGGCGGACCTGCTGGCGATCGCCATGGCCGAGATCGGCTCGATCGCCGAGCGCCGCCTGGACCGCCTGATCAACCCCCATGTCAGTGGTTTGCCGGCGTTCCTGGTGAGCAACCCCGGGGTCAACTCCGGGATGATGATCGTCCAGTACGTCGCTGCCTCGCTGTGCGCGGAAAACCGCCAGCTGGCGCAACCGGCGGTGCTCGACAACTACGTCACCTCCGGCCTGCAGGAAGATCACCTGAGCCTGGGCACCAATGCCGCGCTGAAGCTTTCCCGCGCGCTGGAAAACTGCACCCAGATCCTCGCCATCGAATACCTGCTGGCGGCCCAGGCCTTCGAATTTCTCAAGGAGCAGCGTTTCGGTGCCGGCACCGAGGCGGCCTGGAAGCTCCTGCGCCAGCGGGTTCCGGCCTATGACCAGGATCGCTGGCTGGCCCCGGACATCGCCAGCGCGGCGGCGCTGCTCAAGGCTCCGGCCTTGCTGCAGGAGGTTTTACCGGGCGTGCGCTGAAGCGCGCCCTGCAAGAACAGGATTTTCCAAGACAACGGTTTCCACGAAAAACCAGCGTGCCAAGGCGCCACTCGCTCACAAACGGCGGGCTGCGACGGACAACGGAAGCTTCCGGAGCGACTGGTAGTTAATAACAAACTCTCAAAAGGAGCATGAATGTGACTGCGCTAAATCTGATTCCCGGCCAACTGACCCTGGCCCAACTGCGTGCCGTCTACCAACAGCCGGTAACCCTCAGCCTCGATAACAGCGCCTCGGCACAGATCGACGCCAGCGTCGCCTGTGTCGAGCAGATCCTTGCCGAGAACCGCACCGCCTACGGCATCAACACCGGTTTCGGCCTGCTGGCCTCGACCCGTATCGCCAGCGAAGACCTGGAAAACCTCCAGCGCTCCCTGGTGCTGTCCCATGCCGCCGGTGTCGGCGAGCCGATCAGCGACGCCCTGGTGCGCCTGGTCATGGTGCTCAAGGTCAACAGCCTGAGCCGTGGTTTCTCCGGTATCCGCCGCCAGGTGATCGACGCGCTGATCGCCCTGGTCAATGCCGAGGTCTACCCGCATATCCCGCTCAAGGGTTCGGTGGGCGCTTCCGGCGACCTCGCGCCGCTGGCCCATATGTCCCTGGTGCTGCTGGGTGAAGGCAAGGCCCGTTATAAAGGCCAATGGCTGGACGCCACCGAAGCCCTGAGCGTGGCCGGCCTCAAGCCGCTGACCCTGGCGGCCAAGGAAGGCCTGGCGCTGCTCAACGGCACCCAGGTTTCCACCGCTTTTGCCCTGCGCGGCCTGTTCGAAGGCGAAGACCTGTTCGCCGGCGCCCTGGCCTGCGGCGGCCTGACCGTCGAGGCGGTGCTGGGCTCGCGTTCGCCGTTCGATGCGCGGATTCATGCCGCCCGTGGCCAGAAAGGCCAGATCGACGCCGCCGCGGCTTACCGCGACTTGCTGGGCGACAGCAGCGAAGTCTCCAAGTCGCACCAGAACTGCGACAAGGTGCAGGACCCGTACTCCCTGCGCTGCCAGCCACAGGTCATGGGCGCCTGCCTGACTCAGTTCCGCCAGGCCGCCGAGGTGCTGGTGGTCGAAGCCAACGCCGTGTCGGATAACCCACTGGTGTTCGCCGCCGAGGGCGATGTGATCTCCGGTGGCAACTTCCACGCCGAGCCGGTGGCCATGGCCGCCGACAACATGGCCCTGGCCATCGCCGAAATCGGTTCCCTGAGCGAGCGCCGCATCTCGCTGATGATGGACAAGCACATGTCCCAGCTGCCGCCGTTCCTGGTGGCCAATGGCGGGGTCAACTCCGGCTTCATGATCGCCCAGGTGACCGCCGCGGCCCTGGCCAGCGAAAACAAGGCGCTGGCCCATCCGCACTCGGTGGACAGCCTGCCGACTTCCGCCAACCAGGAAGACCATGTGTCCATGGCGCCCGCCGCTGGCAAGCGCCTGTGGGAAATGGCCGAAAACACCCGTGGCATCCTCGCCGTGGAATGGCTGGCGGCCTGCCAGGGCCTGGACCTGCGTGACGGCCTGAAGACCTCGACCAAGCTGGAAAAAGCCCGCACCACCCTGCGTAGCAAAGTGCCGTTCTACGAGAAGGACCGCTTCTTCGCCCCGGACATCAATGCCGCGAGCGAACTGCTGGCGTCCCGTTGCCTGAACGAGCTGCTGCCGGCCAAGTTGCTGCCGAGCCTGTAACGACCATGCCCGTAGCCGCTGACGAGGCACGAGGTTGCGAAGCGGTCCGCAGGACCGCCGTCGGGGGGGGGGGGGGGGGCCTCGTACCTCGGCAGCGGCTACAGGTGGTTCCGGTTTTCTCCGATAAAAATAATTAGGAACGAGAAATGCAACAGCAAGCTCAAGGATTGAAACGCGGGCTGTCCGCCCGACATATTCGCTTCATGGCGCTGGGGTCGGCGATCGGCACCGGGCTGTTCTATGGTTCTGCCTCGGCCATCCAGATGGCCGGTCCCGCGGTCCTCCTGGCCTACCTGATCGGTGGCGCCGCGGTGTTCATGGTGATGCGCGCGCTGGGCGAGATGGCCGTGCACAACCCGGTGTCCGGCTCGTTCGGCCACTACGCCAGCAATTACCTGGGACCACTGCCGGGCTTTATCCTCGGCTGGACCTATGCCTTTGAAATGATCATCGTCTGCCTGGCCGACGTCACGGCCTTCGGCATCTATATGGGCTTCTGGTTTCCGGAAGTGGCGCGCTGGGTCTGGGTGCTCGGCATCGTGTTCCTGATCGGCGGCCTCAACCTGTGCAACGTCAAGGTCTTCGGCGAAATGGAGTTCTGGCTGTCGCTGCTGAAAGTCGGCGCGATTGTCGCGATGATCCTCGCCGGCTTCGGCATCATGTTGTTCGGTATCGGTTCGGCCAGCAACGAGCAGGCCACCGGGGTGGCTAACCTCTGGGCCCACGGCGGCTTCATGCCCCACGGCATCGGCGGCCTGATCGCTTCGTTCGCGGTGGTGATGTTCGCTTTTGGCGGCATCGAGATCATCGGCATCACCGCCGGTGAAGCCAAGGACCCGCAGCGGGTCATCCCCAAGGCGATCAACGCGGTGCCGATGCGCATCCTGCTGTTCTATGTGCTGACCCTGTTCGTGCTGATGGCCATCTATCCATGGCCGCAGATCGGCAGCCAGGGCAGCCCGTTCGTGCAGATCTTCGACAACCTGGGCATCGGCTCGGCGGCGACCATCCTCAATATCGTGGTGATCTCGGCGGCGGTGTCGGCGATCAACAGCGACATCTTCGGCGCCGGACGCATGATGTACGGCCTGGCCCAGCAAGGGCAGGCGCCCAAAGGCTTTGCCCAACTGTCGAAACACGGCGTGCCGTGGATGACCGTGGTGGTCATGGGCGCCGCGCTGCTGGGCGGTGTGCTGCTGAACTACCTGATTCCGGAAAACGTGTTCCTGCTGATTGCCTCGATCGCTACTTTCGCCACGGTCTGGGTCTGGCTGATGATCCTGGTCACCCAGGTGGCCATGCGTCGCTCGATGAGCGCCGAGCAGGTTGCCCAACTGAAATTCCCGGTGCCGTTCTGGCCCTGGGCGCCGGCAGCCGCCATCGTGTTCATGCTGTTCGTCTTCGGCGTGCTGGGTTACTTCCCGCAAACCCAGGCGGCGCTGGCGGTGGGGGCGGTGTGGATCGTGCTGCTGGTGATCGCTTATCTGTTGTGGGTCAAGCCGGCCGCCGGTCAGGCGGTCCAGGTGCACCGCGACCCTTCTTTGTCCCATCGATAACTAACGGAGTCCTCGGATGAAAACTCTCTGGCAACACTGTCACGTCGCAAGCATGGCGCAAGGTGCTTACTCGATCATCGAGGATGCCGCCATCGTGACGTCAGGAGCGCTCATAGAGTGGATCGGCCCGCGCGATCAGGTCCCGGCTGGTAACTATGCCGAGCTGCATGACCTGGCGGGGGCCTGGGTCACCCCGGGCCTGATCGACTGTCACACTCACACGGTATTCGGCGGCAACCGCAGCGGCGAATTCGAGCAACGCCTGCAAGGGGTGAGCTACGCCGAAATCGCCGCGGCCGGTGGCGGTATCGCCAGCACCGTGCGGGCCACCCGCGCGGCGAGCGAGGACGAATTGTTCGACAGCGCCCGCAAACGCTTGAAAAGCCTGCTGCGCGACGGCGTGACCAGCGTCGAGATCAAGTCCGGCTACGGCCTGGACCTGGCCAGCGAACGCAAGATCCTGCGGGTGATCCGGCGCCTGGGCGCCGAGCTGCCGGTCAGTGTGCGCAGCACCTGCCTGGCGGCCCACGCCTTGCCGCCGGAATACGCCGAGCGCTCGGACGACTACATCGAGCACATCTGCCACGAAATGCTCCCGGCCCTGGCGGCCGAGGGCCTGGTGGACGCGGTGGATGCGTTCTGCGAATACCTGGCGTTCTCGCCGGAGCAGGTGGAGCGGGTGTTCATCGCCGCGCACAAGCTTGGCCTGCCGGTGAAACTGCACGCCGAGCAGCTGTCGTCGTTGCATGGCTCCAGCCTGGCGGCGCGTTATCACGCGCTGTCGGCCGACCATCTGGAGTTCATGACCGAGGAGGACGCCATTGCCATGGCCGAGGCCGGCACCGTCGCCGTGCTGCTGCCGGGCGCGTTCTATTTCCTGCGCGAAACCCAGCTGCCGCCGATGGAGGCGCTGCGCAAGCACGGGGTGAAGATCGCCGTGGCCAGCGACCTCAACCCCGGCACTTCGCCGGCGCTGTCCCTGCGCCTGATGCTGAACATGGCCTGCACCTGTTTCCGTATGACGCCGGAAGAAGCCCTGGCCGGCGTGACTCTGCATGCGGCCACCGCGCTGGGCATGGAGCAGACCCACGGTTCACTGGAGGTCGGCAAGGTGGCGGACTTCGTTGCCTGGCAGATTGATCGTCCCGCCGACCTGGCCTACTGGCTGGGCGGTGACCTGGAAAAACGCGTCGTGCGCCACGGCGTTGAAGTGGATTTATAGGAGAAGGGTTGTGGATAAGGTTCTGAACTTCAAACAAGGCCGGGTGCCGCTGCTGATCAGCATGCCCCACGCTGGCCTGCGCCTGACACCGGCGGTCGAGGCCGGGCTGATCCCCGAGGCGCAAAGCCTGCCGGATACCGACTGGCACATTCCCCAGCTCTACGCGTTTGCCGAGGAACTGGGCGCCAGCACCCTGGCGGCCGAGTATTCGCGTTTCGTCATCGACCTCAATCGCCCATCCGACGACAAGCCTCTCTATGTCGGCGCCACCACCGGGTTGTACCCGGCCACGCTGTTCGATGGCGTGCCGCTGTTCCGTGAGGGGCTGGAGCCGTCGAAGCAGGAGCGGGCGACTTACCTGGAGAAGGTCTGGACGCCTTATCACGGCACTTTGCAGCAGGAGCTGGCACGGTTGAAGGCCGAGTTCGGCTATGCCTTGCTGTTCGATGCGCATTCGATCCGTTCGCTGATCCCGCATCTGTTCGAAGGCAAGCTGCCGGACTTCAACCTGGGCACCTTCAATGGCGCCAGCTGCGATGCCGAACTGGCCAGCCAGCTGGAAGCGATCTGCGCCCGCCATGCCGACTACAGCCACGTGCTCAACGGCCGTTTCAAGGGCGGCCATATCACCCGGCACTACGGCAACCCGGCCGAGAACATCCATGCCGTGCAGCTGGAGCTGGCGCAGAGCACCTACATGGAAGAGTTCGAGCCGTTCCGCTACCGCGACGATCTGGCGGCGCCGACCCAGGTGGTACTCAAGCAGCTGCTGCAAGGGCTGCTGGCCTGGGGGCAGAAGCGCTACGGGCGCTGAAGCCGACAGGAAGCCCTGTAGCCGCTGCCGCAGGCTGCGATAAGGCCGAAGGCCTTCAGCGATCTCAAGGTCCTGCGCCTGCTGCGCAGTCGAGCGCAGCCTTCGGCAGCGGCTACAGGTGCGCCTGGCTTTCCGGGGGGAACAACCGCATTTTTTCCAAGGACATGCTCATTGCGTAATTCGGGTTTATGATGCCGGACGGCAGAATAATTGAAGTCCCCCCAGGGATGACCTCGACCCCTTACGGAGCGCGCAATGCAGACTTTGTACCCGCAGATCAAACCCTATGCCCGGCACGATCTGGCTGTCGACGAACCCCATGTACTGTATGTCGATGAGAGCGGATCCCCGGAAGGCTTGCCGGTGGTGTTCATCCACGGTGGCCCGGGAGCCGGGTGCGATGCCCAGAGTCGCCGTTACTTCGACCCGAACCTGTACCGCATCATCACCTTCGACCAGCGCGGTTGCGGGCGCTCCACCCCGCACGCCAGCCTGGAAAACAACACCACCTGGGACCTGGTCGCCGACCTCGAGCGGATCCGCCTGCACCTGGGCATCGAAAAATGGGTGGTGTTCGGCGGCTCCTGGGGTTCGACCCTGGCCCTGGCTTATGCGCAAACCCATCCTGAACGTGTTCATGGCCTGATTCTGCGTGGGATCTTCCTGTGCCGTCCGCAGGAAATCGAATGGTTCTACCAGGCCGGTGCCAGCCGTCTGTTCCCCGACTACTGGCAGGACTACGTGGCGCCTATCCCGCTGGACGAGCGCGACGACCTGCTCAGCGCCTTCCACAAGCGTCTCGTCGGCAACGACCAGATCGCCCAGATGCATGCGGCCAAGGCCTGGTCGATCTGGGAAGGGCGGACCGCGACCCTGCGGCCGAACCCGCTGGTGGTCGATCGTTTCTCCGAGCCGCAGCGCGCGCTGTCGATTGCCCGGATCGAATGCCACTACTTCACCAACCATGCGTTCCTCGAGCCGAACCAGCTGATTCGCGACATGGGCAAGATCGCCCACCTGCCGGGCGTGATCGTGCATGGTCGCTACGACGTGATCTGCCCGCTGGACAATGCCTGGGAATTGCACCAGGCCTGGCCGAACAGCGAGCTGCAGGTGATCCGCGATGCCGGTCACGCTGCGTCCGAACCGGGCATCACCGATGCGCTGGTGCGTGCCGCTGATCAGATGGCCCGGCGCCTGCTCGACCTGCCGCCCGAAGAAGCATGAAGGGGCTGTTGCAGCGCGTGCGCGGCGCGCGGGTCGAAGTGGCGGGGGAAATCGTCGGGGCGGTGGACCAGGGTTTGCTGGTGCTGGTGGCGGTGGAGCCCGAGGACACTCGGGCCAGTGCCGAC
Organism: Pseudomonas sp. GW456-L12; assembly: GCF_059424045.1. Taxonomy (NCBI): domain Bacteria; kingdom Pseudomonadati; phylum Pseudomonadota; class Gammaproteobacteria; order Pseudomonadales; family Pseudomonadaceae; genus Pseudomonas; species Pseudomonas sp. GW456-L12. The sequence continues at coordinate 264,026 of NZ_JBWKZA010000004.1, read as the reverse complement.
AAACTGCTGCACAAGCTGCTTAACTATCGGGTATTCAGTGATGCCGAGGGCAAGATGAACCTGTCCCTGGCCGATGTGGACGGCGGTTTGCTGCTGGTCTCGCAGTTCACCCTGGCCGCGGACACCAAGAACGGCCTGCGCCCGAGCTTTTCCACGGCGGCACCGCCGGCCCTCGGTGAAGAACTTTTTGATTATCTGTTATGCAAGGCGCAACAGTTGCATGGCAAAGTAGCATCAGGGCGCTTCGGGGCGGATATGCAGGTCCATCTGGTCAATGATGGCCCGGTAACCTTCCTGTTACAGACCTGAAAGTGCTTGAAACATCTTTTTCGGCCGGAACCGGCCGAAAATAGGCGTTTTTCGCGATAAATACTTGGTCGCCCCTGATGCGTTGTAACGCGGGCTACTAGATAATCGCGCGCTACGGGGATCAGCGTTCGTTGGTCCGTTTTTGACTTAGGTAGAGACTTGTTCGGGACCGTTTGGGGAATCATTTAGCCCCATCGGAGTCGGAACAATGCTCGCCAACCTGGCATATAGATAGCTGGCCGTTGGTTTTTTGATCTGTTTTCGGCGAGGGTTGCTCGTGATTGTTAGTCCCTGTAATGCACCAAAATTGTCTGCCAAACGGTTACGAAACGCACTGGTGACGGGCTCTGCACTGCTTTGCCTGCTTAGCGCCGGCCAACTCTGGGCATTCAATCTGGATGATGTATCGGCCAAGGCTAAGGATCTGGCCGGGCAGAAGTACGAGGCTCCGCGCAGTAACCTGCCGAACGAATTTCGTGAGATGAAGTTCGCGGACTATCAGAAAATCCGCTTCCTGCCTGAAAAGGCCGAGTGGGCCAAGCAGAAAACCCCATTCAAGCTGTCCTTCTATCATCAGGGCATGCATTTCGACACGCCGGTGAAAATCAACGAAATCACCACGAACACCGTCGAAGAGATCAAATACGACTCGACTCGCTTCGACTTCGGCGACCTCAAGTTCGATCCCAAGGCCACCGAGCAGCTCGGTTATGCGGGCTTTCGCGTGCTGTACCCGATCAACAAGGCGGACAAGCAGGACGAAATCATGACCATGCTCGGCGCGAGCTACTTCCGCGTCGTCGGCAAGGGGCACGTCTATGGTCTGTCGGCCCGTGGCCTGGCCATCGACACCGCGCTGCCGTCCGGTGAGGAATTCCCGCGCTTTACCGAATTCTGGATCCAGCAACCCAAGCCGACCGACAAGCACCTGGTGATCTTCGCCCTGCTGGATTCGCCGCGCGCCACTGGTGCCTATCGCCTGACCCTGCGTCCAGGCAGCGACACCATCGTCGACGTCAAGGCCCGGATGTTCCTGCGTGACAAGGTCGGCAAGCTGGGCATCGCCCCGCTGACCAGCATGTTCCTGTTCGGCGCCAACCAGCCGTCGAAAGTCCTCAACTACCGTCGCGAGCTGCACGATTCCAGCGGCCTGTCGATCCATGCCGGCAACGGCGAGTGGATCTGGCGTCCGCTGAATAACCCGAAACACCTGGCCGTGAGCAACTTCTCGGTGGAAAACCCGCGTGGTTTCGGTCTGCTGCAGCGTGGCCGCGACTTCAGCCACTATGAAGACCTCGACGACCGCTACGACAAGCGCCCAAGCGCCTGGATCGAGCCGAAGGGCGACTGGGGCAAAGGCACCGTCGACCTGGTAGAGATCCCGACCGCGGACGAAACCAACGACAACATCGTGGCGTTCTGGAGCCCGGAAAAGCAGCCTGAGCCAGGCCAGCCGTTCGATTTCGCCTATCGCCTGCACTGGACCATGGACGAAGCTTCCCTGCATTCGCCGGACAGCTCCTGGGTCGAGCAGACCCTGCGCTCCACCGGTGACGTCAAGCAATCCAACCTGATCCGCCAACCGGACGGCAGCGTGGCCTACCTGGTGGACTTCGAAGGTCCATCCCTGGCGGCATTGCCGGAAGACACCGAGGTGCGCAGCCAGGTCAGTGTCGGCGACAACGCCGAGCTGGTGGAAAACAGCGTGCGCTACAACCCTGAAACCAAGGGCTGGCGCCTGACCCTGCGGATGAAGATCAAGGACCCGAGCAAATCCACCGAGATGCGCGCGGCCCTGGTCAAGAACGCCACCCCTGTCGAGCCGGCCAAGGCCGTGTCGCCAGCCTCCAGCGCCTCCATTGCCAAGGCCGACAAAGTCGCCGCCAAGCAGCAGGAGAAGAAAGAGGCGGATGCCAAGCAAGCCGACGCCAAGCCGGCCAAGGACGCCAAGAACCACAAAGACGCCAAGCAGCCTGCGGCTGCCGAGGCGGCCCCAGCCACACCGGAATCTGTCCCGACCGAGCAAGTCCTGACCGAGACCTGGAGCTACCAGTTGCCTGCCGATGAGTAACGCTCAAGTACAGCCAGAGACTCTTGCCGAGTATCTGGCGCACCTGCCAATGACCGATGAGCAGCGCGCGGAACTCGCGGGCTGCAAGTCCTTCAGTGAACTGCACGAACGCCTGTCGTCGTCGACGTTCGACGCGCCTGCCGATGCCGCCCAGGCCTCGGTGGGCCGCCGGCTGACCCTGGGTTCCGCCGAGGAACTGATCGATGCCGAGATGCTGGCGCTCGACGCCAGCGGTCGCGTGTGCCTCAAGGCCACGCCGCCGATCCGTCGGACCAAGGTGGTTCCCGAGCCATGGCGCACCAATATCCTGGTGCGTGGCTGGCGGCGCCTGACCGGTCGGACCAATCCGCCGCAGCCACCGAAAGATCAGAACGTGCTGCCGGCCGCCCGCTGGCGCACCGTCGGTTCGATCCGTCGCTACATCCTGTTGCTGCTGATGCTTGGCCAGACCATCGTCGCCGGCTGGTACATGAAAGGCATCATGCCGTACCAGGGCTGGTCGTTCGTCGACCTGGAAGAAGTCATGCATCAGCCATTGATGCAGACCGCCACCCAGGTACTGCCGTATGCCCTGCAGACCAGCATCCTGATCATGTTCGGCATTCTGTTCTGCTGGGTCTCGGCCGGTTTCTGGACCGCGCTGATGGGCTTCCTTGAGCTGCTCACCGGGCATGACAAATACCGCATTTCCGGCAAAAGCGCCGGTAACGAGCCGATCCCCAAGGATGCCCGTACCGCGCTGGTCATGCCGATCTGCAACGAAGACGTGCCGCGGGTATTCGCCGGCTTGCGGGCGACCTTCGAGTCGGTCGCGGCCACTGGTGACCTGGACCGCTTCGACTTCTTCGTGCTCAGCGACAGTAACGAGACCGATATCTGCGTGGCCGAGCAACAGGCCTGGCTGGACGTCTGCCGCGAAACCAAGGGGTTCGGCAAGATCTTCTATCGCCGTCGCCGCCGTCGGGTGAAGCGCAAGAGCGGTAACCTCGACGACTTCTGCCGCCGTTGGGGTGGCGACTACAAGTACATGGTGGTGCTCGACGCCGACAGCGTGATGAGCGGCGAATGCCTGACCAGCCTGGTGCGCCTGATGGAAGCCACGCCGGACGCCGGGATCATCCAGACCGCGCCGAAAGCCTCGGGCATGGACACCCTGTATGCGCGCATGCAGCAGTTCGCCACCCGCGTCTACGGCCCGCTGTTCACCGCCGGCCTGCACTTCTGGCAGCTGGGCGAATCCCACTACTGGGGCCATAACGCGATCATCCGCATGAAGCCGTTCATCGAGCACTGCGCCCTGGCGCCGTTGCCCGGTAAAGGCGCCTTCGCCGGTGCGATCCTGTCCCACGACTTCGTCGAAGCGGCGCTGATGCGTCGCGCCGGCTGGGGCGTGTGGATTGCCTACGATCTGCCGGGCAGCTATGAAGAGCTGCCGCCGAACCTGCTGGACGAGCTCAAGCGCGACCGGCGCTGGTGCCACGGCAACCTGATGAACTTCCGCCTGTTCCTGGTCAAGGGCATGCACCCGGTGCACCGTGCGGTGTTCCTCACCGGGGTGATGTCCTACCTGTCGGCGCCGTTGTGGTTCTTCTTCCTCGTGCTGTCGACGGCGCTGCTGGCGGTCAACACGCTGATGGAGCCGCAGTACTTCCTGGAGCCGCGCCAGCTGTATCCGCTGTGGCCGCAATGGCATCCGGACAAGGCGATCGCGCTGTTCTCGACCACTATCGTGCTGCTGTTCCTGCCGAAGCTGTTGAGCATCATCCTGATCTGGGCCAAGGGCGCGAAAGAGTTCGGCGGCAAGTTCAAGGTGACCCTGTCGATGCTGCTGGAGATGCTGTTCTCCATGCTGCTTGCGCCGGTACGGATGATCTTCCACACCCGTTTCGTGCTGGCCGCGTTCCTGGGCTGGGCCGCGACCTGGAACTCGCCACAACGTGACGACGACTCCACGCCGTGGAGCGAAGCGGTGCGCCGCCATGGTCCGCAGACCCTGCTGGGCTTCTGCTGGGCGCTGCTGGTGATCTGGCTGAACCCGAGCTTCCTCTGGTGGCTGGTGCCGATCGTCGGTTCGCTGATGCTGTCGATCCCGGTGTCGGTGATTTCCAGCCGCGTCGGCCTGGGCCTGAAGTCCCGTGACGAAAGCCTGTTCCTGATCCCCGAGGAATACGCGCCGCCCCAGGAACTGCTGTCCACCGACCAGTACACCCATGAAAACCGTTGGCATGCGCTGAACGACGGTTTCATCCGGGCAGTGGTCGATCCGCAGCAGAACGCCCTGGCCTGTGCCCTGGCGACGTCCCGGCACGGCCTGGCCGAGCCGATCGAGTGGCTGCGTATCGAACGTGTCCGCCATGCCCTGAAAGTCGGGCCGGCGGCGCTGAACAACGGCGAGCGCCTGGCGCTGCTGAGCGATCCGGTGGCCCTGGCCCGCCTGCACGAGCAGGTCTGGAGCGAAGGCCACGCCGACTGGCTGAGCGCCTGGCGGCAATCGGTGGATGAAGATCCTCATGCACCGTTGTTGCCGTTGCGACCGCCAACGACAATCGCCCAACCGGCCTGATGACAACGCCCTTGAGAGTGCTCTCAAGGGCGTTGTTGTTTGTGGCGTCCGTTTTTTGTCGTCCCCTCTGTAACAACAAATCCTGGTCAAGCCCTTGTGCAAATAGGCGGGTGAGTTAGCATCGCACCCCGAATTGCCGCGAGCGGGCCCATGGTGTCCGTATCTGCCGGTTTTCCAAGGGAAAACCGGCCGCGGGTTCACCTCACAATAAAATGGGTTCAGGGGACTTGAAGATGAAGAAGTATCTCTCGATGCTGCTGCTCGGCGTCACGGCAATGCTGGCGGTCAATGCAGCCCAGGCTGGCGCCATCGATGATGCGGTCAAGCGCGGCACGCTGAAAGTCGGCATGGACCCGACCTACATGCCGTTCGAGATGACCAACAAGCGCGGCGAGATCATCGGTTTCGAGGTCGATATCCTCAAGGCCATGACCAAGGCCATGGGCGTCAAGCTGGAGCTGGTTTCCACCGGCTACGACGGCATCATCCCGGCCCTGCTGACCGACAAATTCGACATGATCGGCAGTGGCATGACCCTGACCCAGGAACGCAACCTGCGCCTGAACTTCAGCGAACCCTTCATCGTGGTCGGCCAGACCCTGCTGATCCGCAAGGAGCTGGAAGGCACCATCAAGTCCTATAAAGACCTGAACACCGCCGACTACCGCATCACCTCCAAGCTGGGCACCACCGGCGAAATGGTCGCCAAGAAGCTGATCGCCAAGGCCAAGTACCATGGCTACGACAACGAGCAGGAAGCCGTGCTCGACGTGGTCAACGGCAAGGCCGACGCCTTTATCTACGACGCCCCGTACAACGTGGTGGCGCTGAGCAAGGTCGGCAACGGCAAGCTTACGTTCCTCGACAAGCCGTTCACCTACGAGCCCCTGGCGTTCGGCCTGAAGAAGGGGGACTACGACAGCCTCAACTTCATCAACAACTTCCTGCACCAGATCCACGAAGACGGCACCTACGATCGCATCCATGACAAGTGGTTCAAGAGCACCGAGTGGCTCAAGGACATGGAATAACACTCGGTCAGACAGACCGAGTCGCCCCCATTCGCGGGCAAGCCTCGCTCCTACGGATTCATGCAATCCCTGTAGGAGCGAGCCGGCTCGCGATGGCGTCCTGATCGGCAATACCGAACCTCCCCGCTGCAAACGGCTGGAACCTGCAAAGTGATCAAACATAAAAAAGCCCAATGGCCCTGGCACGTACTGACCGTGCTGGTGCTGATCGGCCTGGCCGGCGCGTTGTACTACGCCACCTCGCTGATGTCCTACGAGTGGCGCTGGAACCGCGTACCACAGTACTTCGCCTACCAGGCCGAGGAATCGCAGCGGGCGGCGGACATCTCCACCGTCAGCGAGCTGGTGCGCAAAGGCGGCAAGGCCGAGGTCACGCTGCGCAACGACGCGGGCGACGAGCAACAGCTGACGGTCGACGAGAACAGCCTGCAAGTTGCCCGTGGCGACGATGTGGCCGAAGGCGATGTGATCGGCGTGACCCGTCACTGGGCGGCCGGACCGCTGCTGCTGGGCCTGTGGACCACCTTGTGGCTGTCGGTGGTGTCCGGGGTGCTGGGGCTGTTCATCGGCCTGGCGACCGGGCTTTGCCGGCTGTCGAACAACCCGACCCTGCGCGATCTGTCGACCATCTATGTCGAACTGGTACGCGGCACGCCATTGCTGGTGCAGATTTTCATTTTCTATTTCTTCATCGGCACGGTGCTGAACCTGTCCCGCGAGTTCGCCGGGATCGCCGCGCTGTCGTTGTTCACCGGTGCCTATGTGGCGGAAATCGTCCGCGCCGGCGTGCAGTCGATCGCTCGCGGCCAGAATGAGGCGGCCCGCTCCCTGGGCCTGAACGCCAGCCAGTCGATGCGCCATGTGGTGCTGCCGCAGGCTTTCAAGCGCGTGCTGCCGCCGCTGGCCGGGCAGTTCATCAGCCTGGTGAAGGACACCTCGCTGGTATCGGTGATCGCCATCACCGAGCTGCTCAAGAGCGGACGTGAAGTCATCACCACCTCGTTCTCGCCGTTCGAGATCCTGTTCTGCGTGGCGGCCCTGTACCTGTTGATCAACCTGCCGCTGTCGAAGATGGCCAGCCGGCTTGAGCGGAGGCTCGCGCAAAGTGATTGAAGTTCGCGATCTGGTAAAAGTCTTCGACACCCGGGGCCAGGTGGTCCGCGCGGTGGATAACGTCACCACCCGCGTGGCCAAGGGCGAAGTGCTGGTGGTGATCGGTCCGTCCGGCTCCGGCAAATCGACCTTCCTGCGTTGCCTCAACGGCCTGGAGCAGTTCGATTCCGGCTCGGTGAGCATCGACGGCCTGCAACTGGCCGACCCGAAGACCGATGTGAATGCCTATCGCCGCGAAGTCGGCATGGTGTTCCAGCACTTCAACCTGTTCCCGCACATGACCGTGCTGGAAAACCTCTGCCTGGCGCAGAAGGTGGTGCGCAAGCGCGGCAAGCAGGAGCGCGAGGCCAAGGCCCTGGCGTTGCTGGAGAAGGTCGGTATCGCGCAGAAGGCCAACGAATTCCCGTCGCGGCTCTCCGGCGGCCAGCAGCAGCGCGTGGCCATCGCCCGGGCGCTGGCCATGGAACCCAAGGTCATGCTGTTCGACGAGCCGACTTCGGCGCTGGACCCGGAAATGGTCGGCGAAGTGCTGGATGTGATGAAGACCCTGGCCCTGGAAGGCATGACCATGGTCTGCGTGACCCACGAAATGGGCTTCGCCCGGGAGGTGGCGGATCGGGTGCTGTTCTTCGATCACGGCAAATTGCTGGAAGACGCCTCGCCAGCGGCGTTCTTCGATGCACCCAAAGACCCGCGGGCCCAGGCGTTTTTGCGTCAGGTCCTGTAGGTTTTCCTCCGGCTGAAACCCATCGCGGGCAAGCCTCGCTCCTACAGATAAAGGTCATCTGTAGGAGCGAGGCTTGCCCGCGATTGTTTCACCCCGATATCAAGCGAAACCGGCTCGGATCAAACCCGGAAGCGCCCGACCAGGGTCTGCAAATGGGTCCCCAGGCGCGCCAGCTCGACGCTGGAGGCCGCTGTCTCTTCACTGGCTGCCGAGGTCTGCTCGGACACGTCGCGCACGTTCAGCACGCTTCTGTTGATTTCCTCGGCCACAGCGCTCTGCTGTTCGGCCGCGGCGGCGATCTGCTGGTTCATCGCCTGGATCGCCGAGACGGTGCGGGTGATGTTTTCCAGCGAGCCACCGGCACGGCGGGTCAGTTCGACGCTGCTGTCGGTCAGGCTGCGGCTGTTGTCCATGATGTTGGCCACTTCCTGGGTGCCGTTCTGCAGGCCGACGATCAGCTCCTCGATCTCTTCGGTGGACTTCTGGGTGCGCTGCGCCAGGCTGCGTACCTCGTCGGCGACCACGGCGAAACCGCGACCGGCTTCGCCCGCGCGGGCGGCTTCGATGGCGGCGTTGAGGGCCAGCAGGTTGGTCTGCTGGGCGACCGACTTAATCACGTCGAGCACGCTGCCGATCTTGTCGCTTTCCTGCTTCAGGTGGCCCATGGCCGCGGTGGAATTGCCGACCTCGGCGGCCAGGCGCTCGATCTGTGCGATGGCCTCGCCGACCACCTTGTCGCCTTCGCGGGCCTGCTGATCGGCGGCGACCGCGGCTTCCGAGGCTTCTTCGGCGTTGCGCGCGACTTCCTGGACCGTGGCGGCCATTTCATTCATGGCGGTGGCGACCTGGTCGGTCTCGACTTTCTGGCTGTTGACCCCGGCGCTGGTCTGCTCGGTCACCGCCGACAGCTGCTCGGCGGCGCTGGCAATCTGGGTGACGCCATCGCTGATGCCGCCGATCAGCTCGCGCAGGCTCAGGGTCATGCGTTGCATGGCCCGTTGCAGCTGGCCGAGCTCGTCGCGCCGCTCGACCTGCAGGTTCTCGCTGAGATCGCCCGAGGCGACACGCTCGACCACCTTGAGGGTCTGGCGCAGCGGGATGACGATCTGCCGGGTGATGCTCCAGGCGGCGACCAGGCCGAACAGCAGGGCCAGCGCGGTGACGATGGCCAGGGTGCTTCTGGCCTTTGCGGCGTCGCTGTCGCGTTTGTGGGTTTGTGCGGCGGTCAGCTGCTTGCTGACTTCCATCAGGCGGTCGCCCTGGGCCGCCATGCGTTTGAGGGCGGCGGCGCTGGCCACCTGGGAGTCGCGGAAGTCGCTGACCGCCGAGCGATAGCCTTTCAGGGCGTCGGTGGCCTGTTGCAGGTTGGCCAGGTGCTGTTCCGGCAGCTTGGCCGGCAGGCTGGCGAGGTTGTTCAGGGCGTTGTCGATGGCGTCCAGCGCCGGCTGTTCGGCCTCGGCCTTGCCGCTGTAGGTGTAGCCGCGGACCTGGAAACGCGCCTGCTGGATCAGCTTGCTCAGGTCGATGACGCTGTTGAATTGCGCCACGCTGTCGCCCTGCAGCATGGATTTCTCCACTTCGGCCACCCGGGCCACGGCGTTATCGGCGGTGGCGCCCAGTTTGGCGCGAGCGGCTTCACGGCTGGCGGTGGCGCGGGTCATGTCGGCGAAGGCCAGCTTGTACTCGCTGACGGCGGCGATCTGTTGGTCGATCATGGCGATGCTTTCAGGCATTTCCAGCATCTTGCGTGCGCGTTGCAAGCCGTCGTCGAGCTTGGTCAGCAGCTCGCTGACCGGCCCCGGGCCTTGTTCGCCACGGCGCATTTCATAGTCCAGGCGCGCGTTGCGCAGGTCCTTGGTCAGCTCGTTGAGGCTGGAGATGTAGCCCAGCTTGTCGCCGCGCTCGATCACATTGCCCAGGCCCAGCCAGCCGGTCGCGGTGATCAACAGGGTCAGTAGCAGCACCAGGCCGAAGCCAACGCCGAGTTTGAGGTTGACGCTCACATTTCCCAGACTCTGGGCTAACCAACGGTACATGCCGCGAACTCCCTTGGGCTATTAATAGGTTTTGTACCAAGGCTATCGGCTGCGTCAGATTAATCTGAAGCATCCGTGCAACAGCAGCGAGGCTTGCCGGCGATGGTGCCGTGTCAGGCACAGCGCTATCGCGGGCAAGCCTCGCTCCTACGAGTAGTGGGGCTAATTTAGAAGAGGCGGGCGAGAAGGGCGGTGACGGCGGTTTCGACCCGCAGGATGCGTTCGCCGAGCTGCACCGGTTGCAGGCCGGACTTGCCCAGCAGGTCGATTTCGTAGGGGATCCAGCCGCCTTCCGGGCCGATGGCCAGGGTCACCGGCTCATCCAGGCCGCGAGGGCAGGCCGGGTACTGGCCGGGATGGCCGACCAGGCCGAGGGTGCCTTCGACCAGCGCTGGCAGACGGTCTTCGACGAAAGGTTTGAAGCGTTTTTCGATGACCACTTCCGGCAGCATGCTGTCGCGGGCCTGTTCCAGGCCAAGAATCAGTTGCTCGCGAATCGCCTCGGGTTCGAGGAAAGGGGTTTGCCAGAAGCTTTTCTCGACCCGATAGCTGTTCACCAGCACCAGCCGGGGCACACCCATGGCGGCGACGGTTTGCAGCACGCGGCGGAGCATTTTCGGACGGGGCAGGGCCAGCACCAGGGTCAGGGGCAGCTTGGTCGGCGGCGGCTGGTCGAGGCTGACTCGCAGCTCGGCCTCCCCGGGCTCCAGGCGCAGTAGTTCGGCCGAGCCCATCAGGCCACCGATACGGCCGACCCGCAGGCTGTCGCCCACCGCGGCACGATGGACTTCCTGCATGTGGGTCAGGCGGCGATCGCGCAGGATCACCCGGTCGGCCGCGATGAAGTCGGCCTCTTCAAGAAGCAGCAGGTTCACGCTTGGGTCGCTGGCGGCTGGTCGTTATGGTCTTCAGCCGGCTGGTCGTCCGGATGGTCGCCACGTTTGCTGATCAGGCTGCCGAACAGGATGCCGATCTCGAACAGCAGCCACATCGGTACTGCCAGCAAGGTCTGGGAGAAAATGTCCGGCGGGGTCAGGATCATGCCGACCACGAAGCAGCCGATGATCACATACGGACGGATCTTCTTCAGGTAGGCGACGTTGACCACGCCGATCCACACCAGCAGCACCACCGCCACCGGGATCTCGAACGCCACGCCGAAGGCGAAGAACAGGGTCATGACGAAATCGAGGTAGCTGGTGATGTCGGTCATCATTTCCACGCCGGCCGGGGTGGCCGCGGCGAAGAACTTGAAGATCAGCGGGAACACCAGGAAGTAGGCGAAGGCCATGCCGATGTAGAACAGCAGGATGCTGGAGACCAGTAGCGGTACGGCGATGCGCTTTTCATGCTTGTACAGGCCGGGGGCGATAAAGCCCCAGATCTGGTGCAGGATCACCGGGATCGCCAGAAACAGCGAGACCATCATCGTCAGCTTGAGCGGCGTCAGGAACGGCGACGCCACGTCGGTGGCGATCATCGTTGCGCCCGCCGGCAGGTACTGGCGCAGCGGCGTGGAGACGATGGTGTAGATCTGCTGGGTGAAGGCGAACAACCCGCCGAAGATCAGGAAGATCGCCGCCACGCAGCGCAGCAACCGGGTGCGCAACTCGGTGAGGTGCGACACCAGCGGCATATGTTGGTCGTTTTCCGGAATATCGCTCATGGGGCTCGCGGCGGCAAAGTAGGGTCGTGGGGGGCTGGCGTGACAGGCGTTGTCACGGGCGCAGCCGGTTCGGCCGGTGCAGTTGCGGCAGTGGGGCTCGCCGTGGTCGCGCTGGCTGGCGCTTCAGGCGCCGCGGCGGGTGCATGAATGCTCTGCTCGGCCACGGGCTCGACCGGTGTCGGCTGTTGCTGGGTCGGATTGAGGATCTTCCGCGCTTCCTGTTCCAGCGACAGAATGTGTTCGTTGTGCAGTTGCCGACGAATTTCATCGGCACCGATTTCCCGTTCAACTTCCTGCTTGATCGCATTGAAGCTGCGCTTCAAGCGGCCGATCCACAGGCCTGCCGTGCGCGCGGCACCCGGCAGACGCTCGGGGCCGAGCACCAGCAGGGCCACCAGGCCGACGAGCAGCAGTTCAGAGAAGCTGATACCAAACATTAGTCAGTGCTCACGAGTCTTTGCGGGTCGGCTCTTCGACTTTTTGCGCCTGCACGTCGATGGTGTGCGGCTGGTTCAACGGAGCGCTTTGCGGCTGGACCGGCGGAGCAGGCTGGGCGGTCGGTGGCACGCCAGGCTCGGCGGGTTTTTCGTCGTCGTTCATGGCCTTGCGAAAGCCCTTGATCGATTCGCCGACGTCGGTGCCGAGGTTTTTCAGTTTCTTGGTGCCGAACACCAGCACCACGACAACCAGGATGACGATCCAGTGTTTCCAGTCAAAAATGCCCATGCTGCGTTTCCTCTCTAAATGATGTTCAGGCGGACGGACGCGAGGCTTTCTCGGCGTGTCCGGACAAACCGAAGCGCCGGTCCAGTTCATCGAGAACGGCCTGCGGATGCTGCCCCAGCTGGGCGAGCATGACCATGGTGTGAAACCACAGGTCGGCGGTTTCGTAGATCACATCGCTGCAGTCGCCGCTGTGGGCGGCGTCCTTGGCGGCGATGATGGTTTCCACCGATTCCTCGCCGACTTTTTCCAGAATCTTGTTCAGGCCCTTGTGGTACAGGCTGGCGACATAGGAAGTGTCGGCGGCGGCGCCTTTGCGCTCTTCCAGCACCTGGGCCAGACGGGTCAGGGTATCGCTCATGTTCAGTGTCCTGCTTGATAGATCGCGTGCGGGTCTTTGAGTACCGGATCGACCGTTTTCCAGTCGCCGTTTTCATAAACGCGGTAGAAGCAGCTCTGGCGGCCTGTATGGCAGGCAATGTCGCCGATCTGTTCGACCATCAGGATGATGACGTCGGCATCGCAGTCCAGGCGCATTTCATGAAGCTTTTGCACATGCCCGGACTCTTCTCCCTTGCGCCATAGCTTGCCACGCGAACGTGACCAGTAGATGGCACGGTTTTCGGCAGCGGTCAGGCTCAGCGCCTCGCGGTTCATCCAGGCCATCATCAGCACGCGCCCGGTCTTGTGATCCTGGGCGATGGCTGGCACCAGGCCGTCAGCGTCCCATTTGATCTCGTCCAGCCAATCTTTCATCTTCGACTCCGACAACAGGGCTCGACGCGCTCGTCGAGCCTCGGCGATGGGAAACAGTGTGCCAGCCGCTAGCCCGGCTGGCTATCAGCGCACGACCAGATACAAGCCCACGGCAATCATGATTCCAGCCGGCCAGTGACCCAGCCCGTTCAGCGGTCCGCCGGCCGCGAGGATCGCGCCACCGCCCAGGTGCGCCGCGCCGAGAAGACGCAGGAACCAGTCGTCCTTGCGCCGTTTCCAGGGCGGCGAAGGGTCCTGGGCATGGGGCTGGGACATGCGTTCGAGCAGGTCGCGGGTCATGTTGGCCAGGTGCGGCAGTTGCTCGACCTGGCTGTGCAGGTTGCCCAGCAAGGCTTTCGGGCTGACGCGCTCGCGCATCCAGCGTTCGAGGAACGGCTGGGCGGTGTTCCACAGGTCCAGCTCCGGGTACAGCTGGCGGCCCAGGCCTTCGATGTTCAGCAGGGTCTTTTGCAGCAGCACCAGCTGCGGCTGCACTTCCATGTTGAAGCGGCGAGCGGTCTGGAACAGGCGCATCAGCACCTGGCCGAAGGAAATATCCTTTAACGGTTTTTCGAAGATCGGCTCGCACACAGTACGGATCGCCGCTTCGAATTCGTTGAGTTTGGTCTCTGCCGGCACCCAGCCCGAATCGATGTGCAACTGCGCCACGCGCCGGTAATCGCGCTTGAAGAACGCGAAGAGGTTGCGGGCCAGGTAGTCCTGGTCTTCCGGGGTCAGGCTGCCGACGATGCCGCAGTCGATGGCAATGTACTGCGGGCTCCAGGGCTGCACGGTGCTGACGAAGATGTTGCCCGGGTGCATGTCGGCGTGGAAGAAACTGTCGCGGAACACCTGGGTGAAGAAGATCTCCACACCGCGCTCGGCGAGCATTTTCATGTCGGTGCGCTGGTCGGCGAGGGTGGCCAGGTCGGTTACCTGGATCCCGTAGATGCGTTCCATGACCAGCACTTTCGGCCGGCACCAGTCCCAGTAGACCTGCGGCACGTAGAGCAGTGGCGAGCCTTCGAAGTTACGCTTGAGCTGGCTGGCGTTGGCCGCTTCGCGCAACAGGTCGAGTTCGTCGTAGATGGTCTTTTCGTAGTCGCTGACCACGTCCACCGGGTGCAGCAGGCGGGCGTCGGCCGAGACCTTCTCGGCGGCCCGGGCGAGGATGAACAGCCAGGCCAGATCCTGCGCGATGACCGGCTTGAGGCCTGGGCGGATGACCTTGACCACCACTTCTTCGCCGCTCTTGAGCTGGGCGGCATGGACTTGCGCCACCGAGGCGGAGGCCAGGGGCTCGATATCGAAGCGGCTGAACACCTCGCTGATTTTCTTGCCCAATTGCTCCTCGATCAGCGCCACCGACTTCTTCGAGTCGAAGGGCGGTACGCGGTCCTGCAGCAGCATCAGCTCGTCGGCGATGTCTTCGGGCAGCAGGTCGCGGCGGGTCGAGAGAATCTGCCCGAACTTGATGAAGATCGGTCCCAGGTCCTGCAAGGCCAGGCGCAGGCGCGCGCCGCGGCTTAGCTCCAGTGGCTTGCGCGGGAACCAGCGCCAGGGCAAGGCGTAGCGCAGCGCCAGGAGGAACCAGGGCAGCGGCAGGGCGAACAGCAGGTCATCGAGGCGGTAGCGAATCACGACGCGCTGGATGCGCAACAAACGGCGGACGGCAAGCAGCTTCATGCGTTATCGCTTGGGTCAAGGGGTCGGGAAAGGCGCTCGAAGCGCGCCTCGAGGCGTTCCAGGTCGAGCTTGACCCGGTCCAGTTCGCTGAAACGGGCTTCGGCTTCGCGCTGGCCCACCAGGGTGCGCGACTCTTCGGCCAGATATTCGGCAAGGTTCTGGTTCAGGCTGGCGAAACCCTGGCGATACCAGCGCGCGCGGCTACGGATATGGCCGCTGAACAGCTGGGTGGCCACCGGGCCGAGCCAGCGCGAGAGTTCGTATTCCCAGTCCAGCTCCAGGTCCTGGAGGACGGCCGCCAGTTCCAGCAGCACGCCGCTGTCGCCTTCCAGCTCGACCTCGGGACCGTGCAGCACCGCGGTCTTGTCCTGGCTCAGGGCCAGGCGCACCAGGCTCGAGGCCGGCGCCCGCAGGGTACAGTCGGCATCGGCGGCCCAATGCGTGGCGAGGGTCAAGCCCTCATCGCCGGGAATGACGAACAACTGCACGCTCGGGCTGCGGCAATCGACGGCAATGACCTTGCCGTTCAAATGCTGCAAGCGTGGCAAAACCGTGCTGTCGAGACGCAGTACACGGTTGAGGCCGTGTTCGACGCTGGCGAGCAGGCCGCTGAACAACATCAGGGTTTGATGCCGCGATGCAGGGCGACGATGCCCGCGGTCATGTTGTGGTAGGTCACGCGATCGAAACCGGCCTCGACCATCATCGACTTCAGGGTTTCCTGATTCGGGTGCATGCGGATCGATTCGGCCAGGTAGCGATAGCTTTCCGAGTCGTTGGTGATCAGCTTGCCGGCCAGTGGCATGAAGGCGAACGAGTAGGCGTCGTAGACCTTGGACATCAGGGCGTTGGTCGGTTTGGAGAATTCCAGCACCAGCAGGCGGCCACCGGGCTTGAGTACCCGCAGCATCGAGCGCAGGGCATCTTCCTTGTGGGTCACGTTGCGCAGGCCGAAGGCGATGGTCACGACGTCGAAATGGTTGTCCGGGAACGGCAGTTTTTCCGCGTCGGCCTGAACGAATTCGATGTTGCCGGCCACGCCCTTGTCGAGCAGGCGGTCGCGACCGACCTTGAGCATGGAGGCGTTGATGTCGGCCAGAACCACCTGGCCGGTAGGGCCCACCAGATGGGAAAACTTGCGGGTCAGGTCACCGGTGCCGCCGGCGATGTCCAGCACCCGATTGCCGGGGCGAACGCCGGACAATTCGATCGTGAAGCGTTTCCACAGGCGATGCATGCCACCGGACAGTACGTCGTTCATCAGGTCGTACTTGGCGGCTACCGAGTGGAACACCTCAGCGACTTTTTCCGCCTTCTGGCTTTCCGGAACGTTTTTGAAGCCGAAGTGAGTGGTGGGTTCGGCATCGCTGCCTTTGCGCTGATCAGTCATATCGCTGTCACCAAAAGAGAATGCGGGACATTCTAATCCCGGTGGCGGTCTTTGTCTTGGCAAGGCTGAATGTAAGATAGTGAAGCGCCGGGGCGTTTTGACGCAGCGCAGCTCAAGACGCTCAAGGCAAGTCCCGATAAATCAGGAGTCATTCAATGGCCCGTATAAGTGTTGAGCGTGCCCACGGCCTGGGTAAGGAGGCAGCCCGCGAAAAGGCTGACCAGTTGGCGCAGAAACTGGCCGATCAGTATGGCCTGGAGCCGCAGTGGTCGGGCGATACCCTGAACCTCAAGCGTTCGGGGGTCAAAGGTGCGGTGCTGGTGGGCGACGATTCGATCAGGGTCGATGTCGAGCTGGGCCTGTTGATGTCCGCCATGAGCGGCATGATCAAGTCGGAAATCGAAAAGGCGCTGGATAAAGCCCTGGTCTGAGGCACTTTCGCGGAAGTCGGCTTGCCGGCGATTTCGGGTGTTGTCATGACGCCTGGGAAAGCATCGTTGGCGAGCTGGTTTCTTCAATAACCGTCCATTCTTTTATGACATTGGTTAGGGTGCCGATTCTAATTTTTCTCACTACTTTGTGCCTGAGCCCACTTTCCTGCGGGCAGTTCCTCAAACCTTCTGCGCGTGAGGTGCACTATGGCCAAAGTAATTCTGAAGAAAAAAGTTGATGCCGCATCAACCACTCTGAGTGAAGTCAAATCCTATGCCCGCAAGATCTGGCTGGCAGGCCTGGGTGCCTACACCAAGGTTGGCCAAGAGGGCAGCGAGTATTTTCAAGAGCTCGTTAAGGCTGGTCAAACTGTTGAAAAGAAAGGCAAAAAAGTTGTGACTGAACAACTTGAGGCCGCCAACAGTCAGATTGATAGTGTGAAGGGGGATGTCACCAGTCTCAGAGGCAAAGTCGAAGTGCAACTGGATAAAGTCGAGAAGGCTTTTGACACGCGCGTCGCAAGTGCCTTGAATCGCATCGGCATTCCGTCTAAACATGACGTTGAGACACTCTCTGCTAAGCTCGATGAGCTGACGGCATTGCTCGAACGTGTCGCGCGTAAACATTAAGGAGAACGGGATGGCTGGTAAAAAGAATACTGAAAAAGAAGGCAGCTCGTGGATCGGGAAGGTCGAAGACTACTCCCGTAAAATCTGGCTTGCTGGTTTAGGCGTGTACTCGAAAATCGACACTGACGGCAGCAAGCTTTTCGAGTCGCTGGTCAAGGATGGCGAGAAAGCCGAGAAGCTCACCAAAAGCGCTGTCGGCAAGAAAGTCGACGCCGCCAAGGACTCCGCGAGCTCGGCAAAATCGCGCATCAGTGGCGTCAAGGACCGCGCGCTGGGCAAGTGGGACGAGCTGGAAGGTGCATTCGACAAGCGTTTGAACAGTGCCATTTCGCGTCTGGGCGTGCCTAGCCGCAATGAAGTCAAGGCGTTGCACAGCAAGGTCGACACCCTGACCAAACAGATCGAAAAACTCACAGGCGCCAAGGTGGCTCCGATCGCGGCCAAGGCTGCAGCGGCCAAACCGGCGGCCAAGCCTCTGGCTAAAGCAGCGGCCAAGCCGGCAGCCAAGGCTCCGGCCAAGGCAGCAGCCAAGCCTGCGGCGAAACCGGCAGCCAAAACTGCGGCGGCCAAGCCGGCTGCAAAACCTGCCGCCAAGCCAGTAGCCGCCAAGCCGGCGGCAAAACCTGCTGCCAAACCCGCCGCGAAACCGGCAGCGAAAAAACCAGCAGTGAAGAAACCGGCAGCACCCAAGGCCGCTGCACCGAAGCCTGCGGTTGCCGCCAAGCCGGCAGCACCGGTCAGCCCTGCGAACTCCGCAGTGGCGCCAACCCCTGCCGTCACCCCGACTGCCGCGCCAGCACCCGCGACGCCAACCAGTCAGTCCTGAGTTTTTCGGGGCATACAAAAACGCCCGGCCTGCAAAGGTCGGGCGTTTTTGTTCGTGGGGCTCTTGCGGCGCCGGTCAATCGTGTTCGTCGAGGTAACGCAGGGCCATCTGCTCGGTGGCCAGTTTCGCCGGTGGCAACAGGTGCGGCGCCACCAGCATCATGATCTGGTAGACCACCACCCGTACCTCGCCCTCGCGATCGAGAATGCGCTGATAGTCCAGTGAGAACAGCAGGGTCATGGTGATCTGTTCCACCAGTTGCCCCAGTGCCTGGGTATCGCTGACCAGTTGGCCCGAAGCCTTGAGCCTGGCCAGCAGCGAGGCCAGGGTGCGCTTCAGGGCGTTGAGCAGGTTGCGAATTCCCTTGGCCAGCTTCGGCAGTCGTCCGGCCAGGTTGGACAGGTCCTGGAACAGGAAGCGGTAGTGCGCCAGGCGCTCGACGATCAGGTGCAGGAACAGCCAGTAGTCTTCGGGAGCCAGGTACACATCGGCGGGCGGATCGAGCAGGGGCGCCAGCTCATTCTGAAAGCGCTCGAACAACCCGAGGACCAGCGGCTCCTTGCCGTGAAAGTGGTAGTAGAGGTTGCCGGGGCTGATCCCCATTTCGTTGGCAACTTCCATGGTCGAGACATTGGGTTCGCCCTTGTGATTGAACAGCAGCAGGGCGCATTCGAGTATTCGGTCGCGGGTTTTCATCCAGTCTTCTTGGTTGTTCAGTCAGGCCGCGACCCTAGGGCCGCGGCGCGGGGAAATTCAGCGGACGCGCACGTAGGTGCCAGGCGCCGCCTCCATCGGTGGGTAATTCTGGTTACCCAGGGTCATCAGGGTTTCGCGCTGGGCACCGGAACGCTGCTGGATCCACTCCAGCCATTGCGTCCACCAACTGCCGTCGACGTGCTTGGCGTCGTAGTACCAGGCTCGCGGGTCGCTGCTGAGCTTGCCGTTTTCGACGTAGTTGGCCTTGGGGTTGCTCGGCGGGTTGAGGATGCTCTGCACATGCCCGCTGTTGGACAGCACGAAGCGCTTGTCGCCGCCCAGCAGCAGGGTTGAGCGATACACCGCATCCCAGGGGGTGATGTGGTCGTTGATGCCGGCGACGCTGAAGCTGTCGACCGTGACCTTTTGCAGGTCGATTGGCGTGCCGCACACTTCCAGGCCCCCGGGATGACTCATCGGGTTGTGCTTGAAGAAATCCAGCAGATCGCCATGAAAGGCAGCCGGCAGCCGGGTGTTGTCGTTGTTCCAGTAGAGGATGTCGAACGCGGGCGGCTCTTTGCCCAGCAAGTAGTTGTTGACCCAGTAATTCCAGATCAGGTCGTTGGGCCGCATCCAGGCGAACACCTTGGCCATGTCGCGACCGTCCAGCACGCCGCGTTGATAGGAGCGGCGCTTGGCTGCCTCCAGGGTCTGTTCGTCGGCGAACAGGGTCGCCGGGCTGTCCAGCTGGCTATCCAGCAGGCTGACCAGGTAGGTGGAGCTGGAGACCCGACGCAGTTGTCGCTTGGCTTGCAGGTGGCCTTGCAGGGCGGCAATGGTCAGGCCGCCGGCACAGGCACCCATCAGGTTCACGTCACGACTGCCGGTGATCGCCCGGCAGGCATTCATGGCTTCCTCCACGGCCTCGACATAGCTCGACAGGCCCCATTCGCGATGCCGGACATCGGGGTTGCGCCAGCTGATGATGAAGGTCTGCAGGCCGTTTTTCAGGGCGAACTGCACGAAGCTGTTGGTGGGGCTGAGGTCGAAGATATAGAACTTGTTGATCTGCGGCGGCACTATCAGCAAGGGCCGGGCGTACTGTTTTTCGCTCATCGGCTTGTACTGGATCAGTTCCAGCAACTCGTTGCGAAACACTACCGAGCCGGGGGTGGTGGCCAGGCTCCTGCCGACCTCGAAGGCCTGTTTGGTGACCTGGCTGGGCAGGCCGTTGTTATGCAGCAGGTCGTCGACCAGATGACCGATGCCGCGGATCACGCTGTTGCCGCCGGAGTTGAAGATTTCCTTGATCGCCAGCGGATTGAGCAGGGTGTTGGACGGTGCCACCGCATCGTTGAGCAAGTTGAAGGCAAAGTGCGCGCGGGCCCGGTCGTCCGCGCTCATGCCGCTGTCGTCGATCCAGTTTTTGATTTGCTTCTGCCAACTGAGATAGGCCTGCAGGCCGCGTCGGTAAAACGGGTTCAGGCTCCAGGTCGGATCGGAGAACCGGCTGTCCTGGGGGTTGGGTTTGTGCAGTGTTTCGCCCAGTAGTACACGGCCCAATTGGCCACCTAGCGCTAAGGCATGGCGGGCGCTGTGCACCGGGTTGCGCAGGCTATAAGTGGCCACGCTGCGCAGAGTCGACAACAAGTCACGGCCACGCAGACCGGTGATGGCACTCTGGGCAGTGATGTAGGTGGCGGGCGTGGGCAGCGAGCCCGCCGTTGGTTTGTCTCGCATGCTTCAACACTCCTTCGTCAAGCCATCAACAAGCACACCAAGACAAACACCATAGTCGGTCCTGAACCATCCTGCGCGCGCGACGATCCTGTCGGCAGACGCTTTTTGCTACGTACCGCTGAACGGCGTCGGATGCGGGTGCATCACTGCCCGTTGTCGTTCCTCCTCGAGGAATTTCATGATGATCGGCGCCACGGCTTCGGCCCGGGTAATCAGGAACAGATGCCCGTCGTCGATGATGTGTAGCTGGGCATTGGGAATGCGCCACGCCAGCATGCGCATGTTGATCAGCGGGATCAGCGGGTCGTCGTCGCCGGCCAGCACCAGGGTCGGCTGGTGGATCTTGTGCAGCCAGTGGATGCTGGTCCAGCCGAGGCCGGCGAACAATTGCCAGTAGTAGCCCAGCTTGCCCGCCGAGCGGACCTTGCTGGCATGTTCGGCTGCGAGGTTGGGATCACGGCGGAACGAGCCGCCGTAGATCAGGGGGGCGATGCGGATCACATGGGAGGGCTGGATGTAGCGCCGTGGGCTGGCCATCATCCACAGCACCTTGGGTTTGCCCGGCACCATGAAGGCGCCTGCGGCGGTGGCGGCCAGCACCAGTTTCTTGCAGCGTTCGGGGTAGTCGTAGGCGAACTGCTGGGCCAGTGCCCCGCCCCAGGACACCCCGACCACATTGACCTGCCCATAGTCGAGGTAATCGAGCATGCGCGCGGTCAGCTTGGCCAGGCCGGGAAACCGGTAGGGGCGGCTCGGCGTCGAGGAGCCACCCACGCCCGGTACGTCGAAGGCGATGACTTCCAGGTCCGGGTCCAGGGCCTGGACGAATGGAAACACCAGCTCCAGGTTGGCGCCGATACCATTGAAGATCAGCAAGGGTGTCAAGTGAGGCTTGCCTGGGCGTACCGCGGTGCGGATGGTCTGGCCATCCAGGTCGACGGTGCGAAAGATGAACGGTTGAGGCATGCCTTGGCCCTGTTGGTGGAATCGTTGCCTGTAGGAGAGAGTCGCTTGCGCAGCCGCATGCTCGCAAGCGGCTCGATCCTACAGGCTTGCTATCGGCTAACGTTCATGAACATAAGTACCCGGCGCCGCCTCGGCCGCTGGATACGCCTTGTTGCCGAGAATGCTCGGCGTCTTTTTCAGTTTGCCCGAACGCTCCGCCTGCCAGGCCTGCCAGTGCAGCCACCAGGAGTCGGTGTGCTTGGTCGAGTTTTCCTGCCAGACGTCGGCGCTGGCCGGCATCTCTTCGCTGGTCATGTAGCGCGACTTGGGGTTGCCTGGCGGGTTGAGGATGCTCTGGATATGCCCGCTGCTGGAGAGGACGAATTCGACCTTGCCGCCGAACAGCTGGGCCGACTTGTAGCAGGACTTCCACGGGGTGATGTGGTCGTTGGTGCCGGCCAGGGAGAAGATGTCGGCGGTGACCTGCTTCAGGTCGATCGGCGTGCCGCACACTTCCAGTGCGTTGGGGCGGATCAGCGGATTGTTTTTGAACATTTCGATCAGGTCGCCGTGGAAGGCCGCGGGCAACCGGGTGGTGTCGTTGTTCCAGAACAGGATGTCGAACACCGGCGGCTCGTTGCCCAGCAGGTAGTTGTTCACCCAGTAGTTCCAGATCAAGTCGTTGGGCCGCATCCAGGCGAAGACCTTGGCCATGTCGCGGCCTTCCAGCACGCCGGCCTGATAGGAGTGACGCTTGGCGGCCTCCAGGGTCTGCTCGTCGACGAACAGCGCCACCTGGGTATCGAGGGTGGTATCGAGCACGCTGACCAGCAGGGTCAGGGCATTGACCTTCTTCTCGCCCAGGGCTGCGTAGTGCCCCAGCAGCGCGGTGCAGGTGATGCCGCCGGAGCAGGCACCGAGCATGTTCACATCCTTGCTGCCGGTGATGGCGGTGACCACGTCGACCGCTTCTTTCAGCGCTTCGATGTAGGTCGACAGGCCCCACTCGCGCTGCGCCTTGGTCGGGTTGCGCCAACTGACGATAAAGGTCTGCAAGCCGTTGCGCAGGCAGAAGCGCGCCAGGCTCTTGTCCGGGCTGAGGTCGAAGACATAAAACTTGTTGATCTGTGGCGGCACCACCAGCAGCGGGCGCTCGTGCACCTGTTCGGTCACCGGGCGGTACTGGATCAGTTCCAGCACGTCGTTGCGAAACACCACTGCGCCTTCACTGGTGCCCAGGTTCTTGCCGATCTCGAAGGCGTCCATGTTGACCTGGCTCGGCATGCCGCCGTTGTGCACCAGGTCCTTGGCCAGATGGGAGAGGCCATCGAGCAGGCTTTTACCGCCGGTTTCGAAGAAGCGTTTGACCGCCGCGGGGTTGGCGGCGGTGTTGGTCGGCGCCATGGCTTCGGTCATCAGGTTGATGACGAAGTGGCCGCGACTGATGTCCTGTTCGGAGAGGTTGCTCTGGCCGATCCAGTCGTGAAGCTCCTTGCGCCACGCCAGGTAGGTTTGCAGATAACGCTTGTACAGTGGGTTCTGGCTCCAGGCCGGATCGTTGAAGCGACGGTCATCGCTCTCCGGTTGCAGCGTCGATTTTCCGAACATCACGTTCTTCAATTCGACGCCGAAATGGGCCACATGTTTGGCGCTGTGCAGCGGTTGTCTGATGGCCTGGGTCAGCACCATACGAGCAGAGGTAAGCAGATCTTTCCGACGTAAACCGATGACCGGATTCAGGCCCAGAGTGTTTTCCGAGGCTTGGCGTTTCAGGTCATCGTTATTCTTGTTACTCATCTACGACGCTCCATTGTCCTGAGACGAGTACCGGACCTGCTGTGTAGTCACACAGCAAAGATGCCAGGTACTACTGCTCGGGTGACCGTTGATTCTGCATTACTGCTTTTTTGTTCAGAGAACACTGCAGGGAACTTGCCAGCTCCATTGGTTACCCGAGTTTAATTTTTTTCGCAAGCAGGCCAATCGTTGGCCATGCAGCCCAGCATTCAAACAGATGAATCTAGAAAATGCCCTCTAAAGCTTCAGAGGTCTGATCTAGAGCATCAGCTTGACGATAGACTCATTTGGATCGCGGGACTTTCCGGCTGCTTGAAGTTCGGCAAGATAATCCTTCCACAGATCGTCCTGACGCACCGCCAACTGGTACAGGTAGTCCCAGGTGAACAGGCCGCTGTCATGCCCGTCGTCGAAGGTCAATTTCAGTGCGTACTGACCGGCCGGTTCGACCTTGGTCAGGCCGACGCCGATCTTGCCAAATTGCAGGATGGGTTTGCCGTGGCCCTGGACCTCGGCGGAGGGGGAGTGCACCCGCAGGAATTCGGCGGGCAGGTGATAGACCTCGTCTGGCGCGTAGGTCAGCGTCAGGGTCTTCGAGGCTTTGTGCAGGTTGATGGCGGTGGGAAGTCTGGTCATGGGGGCAGCTTAAAGCTGCAAGCCGCAAGCTACAAGATGACGGCGGTCAACTTGCAGCTTGAAGCTTATGGCTTGCCGCTTAGAGGATGTAGCGGGACAGGTCTTCGTTCTGCGCCAATTCGCCCAGGTGGCTGTTGACGTAGGCGGCGTCGATGCGGATCGGCTCTTCGTTGTGGGCGCTGGCCAGGTCGCCGGCGCTGAACGACACCTCTTCGAGCAAGCGCTCCAGCAGGGTGTGCAGGCGACGGGCACCAATGTTCTCGGTCTTCTCGTTGACCTGCCAGGCGATCTCCGCCAGGCGCTTGATACCGTCCGCCTGGAACTCGATGACCAAGCCTTCGGTTTTCAGCAGCTCGCGGTATTGCTCGGTCAGGGAGGCGTGAGGCTCGCTGAGAATCCGCTCGAAGTCTTCCGGCGACAGCGCCTTGAGCTCGACGCGGATCGGCAGGCGGCCTTGCAGCTCGGGCACCAGGTCGCTTGGCTTGCTCAGGTGGAACGCGCCGGAAGCGATGAACAGGATGTGGTCGGTCTTGACCATGCCCAGCTTGGTGTTGACGGTGCAGCCCTCGATCAGCGGCAGCAGGTCGCGCTGGACGCCTTCGCGGGATACGTCGACGCCACCGGAGTTACCGCGCTTGGCAACCTTGTCGATTTCGTCGATGAACACGATGCCGTGCTGTTCGACCGCTTCCAGGGCCTTGGCCTTGAGTTCTTCATCGTTGACCAGGCGGCTGGCTTCTTCGTCGCGGATCAGCTTGAGCGCGTCCTTGATCTTGAGCTTGCGGTTCTTGCGCTGGCCCTTGCCCATGTTGGCGAAGAGGCTCTGCAGCTGGTTGGTCATCTCTTCCATGCCCGGTGGCGCGGAAATGTCGACGCCGCTGACTTCAGCCACTTCGATCTCGATTTCCTTGTCGTCCAGCTGGCCTTCGCGCAGGCGCTTGCGGAACAGCTGGCGGGTGTTGGAGTCCTGGGCTGGGGCGGCGTCCTCGTTGCTGAAACCCATGCGCGCCGGCGGCAGCAGGGCATCGAGGATGCGTTCTTCGGCGGCGTCTTCGGCGCGGTGGCGCACGCGAGTCATTTCCTGTTCGCGGAACAGTTTGATCGCGGCATCGGCCAGGTCGCGGATGATCGATTCAACGTCGCGGCCGACATAACCGACTTCGGTGAACTTGGTCGCTTCGACCTTGATGAACGGAGCGTTGGCCAGCTTGGCCAGGCGCCGGGCGATCTCGGTCTTGCCGACGCCGGTCGGGCCGATCATCAGGATGTTCTTCGGGGTCACTTCGACACGCAGCTCTTCAGGCAGCTGCATGCGGCGCCAGCGGTTACGCAGCGCGATGGCGACGGCGCGCTTGGCATCGTCCTGGCCGATGATATGGCGGTTGAGTTCGTGGACGATTTCGCGGGGAGTCATGGGCATAGTAATTGGCGGTCCTCAAGCAAGAATGAATGCCGTGGCGCGATGGCCGAAACAGGCTTATTCCGCGAGATCCTGCTCCTCAATGGTCTGGGTGTGGTTGGTGAATACGCAGATGTCGCCGGCAATGCCCAAGGCGGTTTCGACGATTTCGCGGGCCGACAGGTCGGTTTTCTTCAGCAGGGCGCTGGCCGCGGCCTGGGCGTAGGCGCCGCCGGAGCCCATGGCGATCAGGCCGTCTTCCGGCTCGACCACGTCACCGTTGCCGGTGATGATCAAGGAGGCGTCCTTGTTGGCGACCGCGAGCATGGCTTCGAGGCGGCTGAGGGAGCGATCGGTACGCCATTCCTTGGCCAGTTCGACGGCGGCGCGTACCAGATGCCCCTGATGCTTCTCAAGCTGGCCTTCGAAGCGTTCGAACAGGGTGAAGGCGTCAGCGGTGGCCCCGGCAAAGCCGGCGATGACCTGGCCGTGATACAGGCGGCGAACTTTTTTCGCGTTGCCTTTCATCACGGTGTTGCCGAGGGAAACCTGGCCGTCGCCGCCCATGACGACTTTGCCGTGGCGGCGGACTGAAACGATGGTGGTCAAGGGGAGAGTCTCCACGCTGCGGGGCGAAAATGCCCTGATGGGAACTCATATGGGGGTGACGCGGGGTTTTTCAACTGCGGCGGGGGTTGTAGGACGAGCGGTCTTTGCTGCGGGGAGGCGGTGCCAATGAGGATGCCATCGCGAGCAAGCTCGCTCCTACAGGTTTGGCGCAGGCCTTGTAGGAGCGAGCTTGCTCGCGATCGGCCGCTTTAGCGGCTCTGGCGCTGTTGTAACAGCAGGTTGCTGAAGCCGGCGCCGGCCAGTTGCTTCTGCGCGGTGGTCAGCTGTTCGCGGTTGCTGAACGGGCCGACCAGTACGCGGTACCAGGTCTCGTCCTTGACGGTGCCGGACTCGACGGACACCGATTGCCCCAGCAGGATGATCTGCGCGCGGACCTTGTCGGCATCGGTCTGCTTGCGGAACGAACCGGCCTGCAGGAAGAACCTGGTCACCGGCGCGGCCTTCGCTACCTGCGCCACCGGTGGTGCGGGCGGCGGGGTGATGCCGGCCAGGGCCGCCTGGGCCCGCGCGGTGTCGATCTTCGCCGCTTCCGCCGGGGTTACCGGCGTGGTCGGAACCACCGGCGCGGTCTGCGGCGTTGGCAGGGTTTTTTCCGGCACGGCTTCCGGCGGCACTATCACTTCCGATTCCGGCAGCAGGGTGTAGAAGTCGTACTTCGGCTTCACCGGTTGCTGCGGGCTCGGCGGGGTCTTGTTGGCCTCGGCGATCTTGGTGGTTTTCTGTTGCTCCAGCCGTTCGCGCTTGACGCTGTCACCGCCCTTGCCCGGCTCCAGCTTCATCAGGAACACGATGAAGGCGCCCACGGCCAGGCCGATGGCCATCCACAACCAACCCGGGATCGGTTGCTTCGCAGGAGCTTGGTAACGGCTGGCGCCACGCTTGGGTGCAGGTTTTTTCTTGGCAGCCAACTTACATTTGCTCCAGAACTTTCAGGCCCAGCAATTCCAGACCTTGCTTGAGGGTACGACGGGTCAGCTCGGTGAGGCGCAAGCGGCTCTGCATCTGCGTCGGCGATTCGGCACTGAGGATCGGGCAGTTCTCGTAGAAGCTGGAGAACAGCCCGGCCACGTCGTACAGGTAAGTGCACAGGATGTGCGGCGTACCCTTGTCGGCCACGTTGTTCAGCACTTCGCCGAACTGCGCCAGCTTGGCCGCCAGCTCCAGCTCATGGGCGGCTTCGAGGGTGATCTGGCCCTGTACTTCGCTGAAGTCCTTGCCCAGCTTGCGGAACACACCGGCGGCGCGGGTGTAGGCGTACAGCAGGTAAGGCGCGGTGTTGCCTTCGAAGTTCAGCATCAGGTCGAAGTTGAAGCTGTAGTCGCTGGTGCGGTGCTTGGACAGGTCGGCGTATTTCACCGAGTCGATGCCCACCACCTTGGCTATGTTGCGCAGATCGGCCTCGGCCAGCTCCGGGTTCTTTTCCTTGACCAGGCTGTAGGCGCGCTCTTCGGCTTCGGTCAGCAGGTCGATCAGCTTCACGGTGCCGCCGTCGCGGGTCTTGAACGGACGGCCGTCGGCGCCGTTCATGGTGCCGAAGCCCATGTGCTCCATGTCCATCGGGTGGGTCACGAAGCCGGCCTTGCGGGCCACCGCGAACACTTGCTGGAAGTGCAGGGCCTGGCGCTGGTCGACGAAGTACAGCGCGCGGTCGGCCTTGAGCTTGCCGCTGCGGTAGCGCACGGCGGCCAGGTCGGTGGTGGCGTACAGGTAGCCGCCGTCGGCCTTGACGATGATCACCGGCAGCGGCTCGCCTTCGGCGTTCTTGAACTCGTCGAGGAACACGCACTGGGCGCCGTTGCTCTCGACCAGCATGCCCTTGGCCTTGAGGTCGTTGACCACGTTGATCAGGTCGTCGTTGTAGGCGCTTTCGCCCATCACGTCGGCCATGGTCAGCTTGACGTTCAGCAGTTCGTAGATCTTCTGGCAGTGGGACAGGGAGATGTCCTTGAACTTGGTCCACAGCTCCAGGCAGTCCGCGTCACCGGCCTGCAGCTTGACCACCAGGCCGCGGGCACGGTCGGCGAACTCTTCGGATTCGTCGAAGCGCTGCTTGGCGGCGCGGTAGAAGTTTTCCAGGTCCGACAGCTCGTCGCTGTTGATCGGGTTTTCCTGCAGGTAGGCCATCAGCATGCCGAACTGGGTACCCCAGTCGCCCACATGGTTCTGGCGGATCACGGTATCGCCGAGAAGCTCCAGGACCCGCGCCACGCCGTCGCCAATGATGGTCGAGCGCAGGTGGCCGACGTGCATCTCTTTGGCCAGGTTCGGTGCCGACAGGTCGACCACGGTGCGCTGCAACGCGCCGGCCTTGCGCACGCCGAGGTGGGCGTCGGCGAGGGCGGCATCCAGGCGGGTGGCCAGGACCTGGGTATTCTGGAAGAAGTTGATGAAGCCGGGGCCGGCGATCTCGGCCTTGCTGACCTGTTCGTCGGCGGGCAGGGCGGCGATGATTTTTTCCGCCAGGTCGCGTGGTTTCATGCCGGCCGGCTTGGCCAGCATCATGGCGATGTTGCTGGCGAAGTCGCCGTGGGTCTTGTCGCGGGAGTTTTCTACCTGGATCGCCGGCGTCAGGCCTTCTGGCAACACACCTTCGGTGACGAGTTGGGTGATGGCTTGCTGGATGAGCTGGCGAATGGTGTCTTTCATGGTCTTCTCTTTCAACCGCTGGCGCGGCGGCGCTTCGATGCGCAGGTGGAAAAACTGGGCATTATCCGTTGCGAAGACGGGCTTGCCAACTATAGCCGGCTGTGCGGTGGCTGTTCGGGCCTTATCGCGGGCAAGCCGGATCGCCGCCCGCTCGCTCCTACAGAAGCGTGCTTGCCCAAGATGGCGGTTTTTCTATCAATACAGGTCCACAGGGTCAACATCCAGCGACCAGCGTACCTGGCGCCCGCTGGG
The DNA here is from genome assembly GCF_059424045.1 of Pseudomonas sp. GW456-L12. Classification (NCBI taxonomy): domain Bacteria; kingdom Pseudomonadati; phylum Pseudomonadota; class Gammaproteobacteria; order Pseudomonadales; family Pseudomonadaceae; genus Pseudomonas; species Pseudomonas sp. GW456-L12. The sequence continues at coordinate 235,327 of NZ_JBWKZA010000004.1, read as the reverse complement.
CATCTGTTCCAGCACCAGCAGCCAGTGACTCAGCAGCTTGTGCAGCGGCGCCCGGGCATTGGCCTGTAACAGCAGTTGCGCGCGATAACGCCCGGCGCGGCGTTCCATGGGCGCCGGTACCGGCCCCAGCAATTCGATACCGCCCAGGTTCATCTCGGCCAGCAAGCGCTCGGCCTCGCCGCAGGCTTCGTCGAGGAAGCCTTCGGCCTGTCCCGGCTTGTGCGCCTCGGCGCGCAGCAGCGCCAGATGGGCGAACGGCGGCAGGCCGGCGGCGCGGCGTTCGCTCAAGGCCTGTTCGGCAAAGGCGAAGTAACCCTGCTCGGTCAGCTGCACCAGCAGCGGATGGTCGGCCAGGTGGGTCTGGATGATCACCTTGCCCGGCTCTTCGGCCCGCCCGGCGCGCCCGGCGACCTGGACGATCAGCTGCGCCATGCGTTCGCTGGCGCGGAAGTCGCCGGAGAACAGGCCGCCGTCGGCATCGAGGATCGAGACCAGGGTCACCCGCGGGAAGTGGTGTCCCTTGGCGAGCATCTGGGTGCCCACGAGGATGCAGGGCTGGCCCTTCTGGATGGTGGCGAACAACTGGTTCATCGCGTCCTTGCGCGAGGTGCTGTCGCGATCGACCCGCAGCACCGGGTAGTCCGGGAACAGGATTGCCAGCCGCTCCTCGGCGCGCTCGGTGCCGGCGCCGACCGGGCGCAGGTCGACCTTGCCGCATTTCGGGCAATGCCGCGGCACGCGCTCGGAGTGACCGCAGTGGTGGCAGCGCAGCTCGCCGTAGCGCTGGTGCACGGTCATCCGCGCGTCGCAGCGTTCGCACTCGGACATCCAGCCGCAGTCGTGGCACAGCAGGGTCGGCGCGAAACCACGGCGATTGAGGAACACCAGCACCTGCTGGCCTGCTGCCAGGGTCTGGCCGATGGCTTGTTGCATGGGGCCGGAAATGCCGCTGTCCAGCGGCCGGCTCTTCACATCCAGGCGCAGGAAGCGCGGCTGCTTGGCGCCACCGGCTCGTTCGTTCAGCCGTAACAGGCCATAACGGCCGGTGTAGGCGTTGTGCAGGCTTTCCATCGAAGGGGTGGCGGAGCCCAGCACGATAGGGATGTTTTCCTGGCGGGCGCGGACCAGGGCCAGGTCGCGGGCGTGGTAACGCAGGCCTTCCTGCTGTTTATAGGAGCCGTCGTGTTCTTCATCGATGATGATCAGCCCGGGGTTCTTCATCGGCGTGAACAGCGCCGAGCGGGTGCCGATAATAATGTCGGCCTCGCCGTCGCGGGCTGCCAGCCAGGCATCCAGGCGCTCGCGGTCGTTGACCGCCGAGTGCAGCAGGGCGATGCGGGCGTTGAAACGTTGTTCGAAGCGCGCCAGGGTCTGCGGGCCGAGGTTGATTTCCGGGATCAGCACCAGCGCCTGCTTGCCGGCTTCCAGGGTTTCGCGGATCAGCTGCAGATAGACTTCGGTCTTGCCGCTGCCGGTGACCCCGGCCAGCAGGAAGGCGTGATAGCTGTCGAAGCCGGAGCGGATGGCCTCATAGGCGGCGCGCTGTTCGCTGTTGAGTGGCAGTTCCGGCTGGGCCAGCCAATGTTCGTGGCGTTCGCCCGGGGCGTGCCGACGGACTTCCACCTGCACCAGATCCTTGGCCAGCAACAGGTCCAGGCTGTCCTTGCTCAGCATCAGCTTGCTCAGTAACTGATGGGCGACGCCGTGAGGGTGCTGGGCCAGGGTCGCCAGGGCTTCGCGCTGGCGTGGGGCGCGGGCGATGCGAGGGTCGTCGAGACTGGCGCTGGGGCTGACCGACCAGAAGCGTTCCTGCCGGGCCTCGGCCGGCTCGCCCTGGCGCAGCAGGACCGGCAGCGCCCAGCTCAGGGTATCGCCGAGGCTGTGCTGGTAGTACTGCGCGGTCCACAGGCACAGCTTGAACAGCGCGGGCGGCAGCGGCGGGGTGGCGTCCAGCAGGGCCAGTGCTGGTTTGAGTTTATCGGCCGGGACTTCGCTGCTGTCCGTGACCTCGACCAGGATGCCGATCATTTCCCGGCGACCGAATGGCACTCGCAGGCGCATGCCCGGATGCAGCTGGGTGCGCAGTACGCCGGCAGGGGCCCGGTAATCGAACAGGCGGCGCAGGGGGGAGGGCAGGGCGAGGCGCAAAATGGCGTCGGGCACGCGGGGAAATCTCATTGAACGGGCGGTGAAGAAGGCCCGGAGCCTAGCAGACGGTCGGTGCAAGGGACAGCTTGCGTGATCGCAAAGGTCTGGTAGAATCCGCGGCCTAATTACGTGCGGTATTCAACAATAGTGTTGGGTGGCGGCACGCTAGCCTGAGGAAGACACCATGAAAGCCGATATCCATCCAGAATACCCAGCAGTTGCCGTAACCTGCAGCTGCGGCAACAAGTTCGAAACTCGTTCGACCTTCGCTAAGCCGCTGGCGATCGACGTTTGCAACGAATGCCACCCGTTCTACACCGGTAAGCAGAAGACTCTGGATACCGGCGGCCGCGTTCAGAAGTTCGCCGACCGTTTCGGCGCTTTCGGCGCGAAAAAGGCCTAAGGCTGATCGGTCTGGAAAGCTGTTTCAGCTTCTCCTCGCTGATGAAAAAGGCGTCCCTTGCGGGCGCCTTTTTTGTGTCCGCGATTTGGCTCTCCAGCGCCCAGGCGTTCTGCCCGGCGCCGGCCGGGCTGGCCTCTGTGCAGGTCCAGCGGGTGGTCGATGGCGACACCTTGCGTCTCGTCGATGGCCGCAGCGTGCGCATGATCGGCCTCAACGCGCCGGAACTGGGCAAAAAAGGCCGCACCGACGAACCCTTCGCGGTTGCCGCCCGCCAGCGTCTGCAGGCGCTGGTGAAGGCCAGCAACGGTCGGGTCGGCCTGCTTCCCGGTCGGGAAAGCAGGGATCACTATGGGCGGACCCTGGCCCATGTCTATGGTACCGATGGCGCCAACCTTGAGGCGCAATTGCTTGCCGAAGGCCTGGGCTACCAGGTGGCGGTTGCGCCGAACGTCGATTTGTTCAGCTGCCAGCAAGCCGCCGAGCGTAGCGCCCGGCAGGCCCGGCTGGGGCTGTGGCGGCAATCGTCTGTACTGAAAGCGGATCAGATAAAGGCCTCCGGATTTGCGCTGCTCAGTGGTCGGGTGAGCAAGGTGCAACGCAATCGGGGCGGTGTCTGGATCGAATTGCAGGATTCGGTTGTATTGCGCATTGCACCCAATCTGCTTGGCCAATTCGATGGCGTGCAGCTGGATCGCCTGCCGGGGCGGCAGATCGAGGCGCGCGGCTGGGTGCTCGACCGTTCACGCAAGGGTGGTTTGAAATCGGGTCAGGCGCGCTGGATGTTGCCGTTGACCCATCCCGGAATGTTCCAGCTGGTTCAATAAATAAAAAATTGTAGACATTTTTTATTTCGATTGTGAACAGTCTACCCCTTGTGTTCCGTGGCTCTTGGCCCAAAGTCGTAGCCTGCGGGCCTTGACAGGGGTGACTGGTCAGTCTTGTAGGGACTTTGCGACACGCGTATCCTCGGCGGTCCGTCTGTCCAACAGTAAAAAGCGGAATGCCCACATGTCTGATTTGAAAACTGCCGCTCTCGAATATCACGCCAATCCCCGTCCAGGGAAACTGAGTGTCGAGCTCACCAAGGCCACCGCTACCGCCCGCGACCTGTCGCTGGCCTACAGCCCCGGCGTAGCCGAACCAGTACGCGAAATCGCCCGCGATCCTGAACTGGCCTACAAATACACCGGCAAGGGCAACCTGGTTGCAGTCATTTCCGATGGCACCGCGATTCTCGGCCTGGGTAACCTCGGCCCACTGGCCTCCAAGCCGGTGATGGAAGGCAAGGGCGTGCTGTTCAAGCGCTTCGCCGGTATCGACGTATTCGACATCGAAGTCGACTCCGAAAGCCCGCAAGCCTTCATCGACACCGTCAAGCGCATCTCCATCACTTTCGGTGGCATCAACCTGGAAGACATCAAGGCGCCAGAGTGCTTCGAGATCGAGCGCGCCCTGATCGAGCAGTGCGACATTCCGGTATTCCACGATGACCAGCACGGCACCGCTATCGTGACCGCGGCCGGCATGATCAACGCCCTGGAAATCGCTGGCAAAACCCTGTCGGACGCGAAGATCGTCTGCCTGGGCGCCGGTGCCGCCGCCATCTCCTGCATGAAGCTGCTGGTGAGCATGGGCGCCCAGATCGAAAACATCTTCATGGTCGACCGTACCGGCGTGATCCACTCCGAGCGCGACGACCTGAACCAGTACAAGGCGGTCTTCGCCCACACGACCGACAAGCGCACCCTGGCTGACGCCCTCAAAGGTGCCGACGTGTTCGTTGGCCTGTCCGGCCCGAACCTGCTGAGCGCCGAAGGCCTGAGCTCCATGGCTGCCAACCCGATCGTGTTCGCCTGCTCGAACCCTGATCCGGAAATCGCCCCGGAACTGGCGCACGCCACCCGTAGCGACGTGATCATGGCCACCGGCCGTTCGGACTACCCGAACCAGGTCAACAACGTACTGGGCTTCCCGTTCATCTTCCGTGGTGCCCTGGACGTTCGCGCCAAGCGCATCAACGAAGAAATGAAAGTGGCCGCGGCCAACGCCCTGCGCGAACTGGCCAAGCTGCCGGTGCCTCAGGAAGTGTGCGACGCCTACGGCGGCATCAAGCTGGAATTCGGTCGTGAGTACATCATTCCGAAGCCTATGGATGCCCGTCTGATCACCGTGATCTCCGATGCCGTGGCCAAGGCTGCGATCGAGACTGGCGTGGCGACCCTGCCATATCCGAAGAACTACCCGCTCAAAAGCGTGGATGACGTGTTCAACGGCTAAGCCGAAGACGTGTTGAAAAAAAGCCCCGGCTCGCGAGAGTCGGGGCTTTTTTGTGGGTGTCGTTTTGGATCGGTGGGAGATCCGTGGCGGCTTTGTCGCGGGTAGACCTCGTTCCAGTGGAGAGGTCTGCCCGCGAAGGCGGTCAGAACAGATCGATCGGCGCCGACTCGTCCGCCGGCAGCGGGCTGCCAGGGGCGTAACCATTGCCCAGTTCGTTGACCGAAGGCGGCGTGTCTTCGCTCTTGAACAGTTCGAAGTAGGCGTTCGGCGTGCCCGGTGTCGCGGCGCGGCCGCTGACCGGATCGACCCGCAGGCTGAGAATGCCTTCCGGCTCGGCCTGGGTATGGGCCGGCTTGTCCTTGAGGGCGGCGCCCATGTAGTTCATCCAGATCGGCAGGGCCACGGTGCCGCCATACTCGCGGCGTCCCAGGCTTTCCGGCTGGTCGAAACCGGTCCAGACCGTGGTCACGTAGTCGGCGTTGTAGCCGGAGAACCAGGCGTCCTTGGATTCGTTGGTGGTCCCGGTCTTGCCGGCCAGGTCGGTGCGGCCCAGGGCCAGGGCGCGCCGCCCGGTGCCGAGCTTGATCACGTCTTCCAGCATGCTGTTGAGGATGTAGGTGGTGCGGCCATCGATGATGCGTTCGGCCACCGCGGGTGCCTGTACAGGGGCCTGGCTCGGGGTTTCGCCAGGGACGTTGTCCACCGTGAAGCCCTGCTGCGCCGGTGCCGCTATCCCGCTGCTGGCCGTGTCGCCAGCCGGTACGCTCGGCGGGTTGGCGGTGAACAGGGTTTCGCCGTTGCGGCTTTCGATCTTGTCGATGATGTACGGCGTGACCTTGTAGCCGCCGTTGGCGAACACGCTCCAGCCGGTGGCGATTTCCATCGGGGTCAGGGTCGCGGTGCCCAGGGCCAGCGACAGGTTGCGCGGTAGGTCCTGTTTGTTGAAGCCGAACTTGCTGATGTAGTCGATGGTGCGGTCCACGCCCAGGCTCTGCAGGAGGCGGATCGAAACCAGGTTGCGCGACTTGTACAGCGCCTCGCGCATGCGGATCGGGCCGAGGAAGGTGTTGGTGTCGTTTTTCGGACGCCAGACCTTGTCCAGGTACTCGTCGACGAACACGATCGGCGCATCGTTCACCAGGCTGGCGGCGGTGTAGCCATTGTCCAGCGCGGCGCTATAGACGAATGGCTTGAAGCTGGAACCGGGTTGGCGCTTGGCCTGCAGCGCCCGGTTGTAGTTGCTCTGCTCGAAGGCGAAGCCGCCCACCAGCGAGCGAATGGCGCCGTTTTGCGGGTCGAGGGACACCAGTGCGCCCTGAACGACCGGGATCTGGCGGAACTTGAGCGAGTTGTCTGCCTGGCGCTGCACGCGAATCAGGTCGCCGACCTGGGCGACATCGCTCGGCTGCTTGGGAGCGGCACCCATGCTGTTGGTGTTCAGGAACGGGCGCGCCCATTTCATGCTGTCCCAACCTACGTGCTCTTCGCCGGTGCGGGTCAGTACCTGCAGGCCGTTCTTGTCGACCTGGGTGACGATCGCCGGTTCCAGGCCGCTGATGCTGCGTTGCTTGGTCAATTCCTGGGCCCAGGCAGCGTGGGTCTTGCCGGGCAGGCGCGACTCGGGGCCGCGATAGCCATGGCGCTGGTCGTAGGTGATCAGGCCTTCATGGACGGCGGTGTTGGCCAGTTCCTGCAGGTCGCTCGGTACCGTGGTGGTGACGCGGAAACCTTCGGTATAGGCGTCGCTGCCGTAACGACCGACCATCTCGGCGCGGGCCATCTCGGCGATGTACGGTGCGTTCACTTCCGGCGTCGGCACGTGATAGCTGGCGTTCAGCGGCTCGTTGATCGCCGCGGTGTAGTCCGCCTCGCTGATCTTGCCGAGCTTGTACATCCGCCCGAGGATCCAGTCGCGGCGCTCTTTACTGCGCGCCGGGTTGGCCAGCGGGTTGAAGCGCGACGGTGCCTTGGGCAGGCCGGCGATCATCGCCATCTGCGCCAGGCTGACATCGCGAATCGACTTGCCGTAATACACCTGGGCCGCGGCCTCGATGCCGTAGGCGCGGTTACCCAGGTAGATCTTGTTGACGTACAGCTCGAGGATCTCGTCCTTGGTCAGTTGGCGCTCGATTTGCAGGGCCAGGAGGATCTCGGTGGTCTTGCGCGAGAAGCTGCGTTCGCTGCTCAGGAAGAAGTTCTTCGCCACCTGCATGGTGATGGTGCTGCCGCCGGACTGGATGTGCCCGCTCTTGACCAGCTGGGTCGCGGCACGCATCAGGCTGCTGGGATCGACGCCGTAGTGGTTGGCGAAATTGTCGTCTTCAGCACTTAGTAACGCATTAATGAAGTTGGGGGGAATGTCGGCGAAACGGATTGGAGTGCGGCGCATTTCGCCGAATTCTGCAATCAACTTGCCGTCGCTGCTGTACACCCGCAGGGGAATCTGCAACTGGATACTTCTGAGCGCCTCTACCGACGGTAACCCAGGACTAAGATAGAGAAACGCGCCGGAGAGAGCGAGGAGCAGCCCGCAGAACACAGCGACGATGGACCACCCGAAAAACTTCAGCAGACGAATCAAGGCTTTTGGATTTCCAGAGAAAGGAATGAATTGGGCGTCAGGTATTCACAGTCAGGAATCGGCTCACGCAGCAGATAAATCGCGGAAAAATCGCTGGGCATTATAAGCATTTTTCCGCCAAGGGCGTCATTTGCCCGTCTGTCAAGACGTGGTGATTGAACGCAATGGACATTCCAGAGTCCGTAAGTCACGGATAGTCATAGGGAATTGGTAGTGCTAGGACTCTTCAGTAAAAAGGCGAGTTCCCTTCTGGGGATCGATATCAGCTCCACCTCGGTCAAGCTTCTTGAATTGAGCCGTGTCGGTGGCCGTTTTCGGGTCGAGGCCTATGGCGTGGAGCCGTTGCCGGCCAACGCCGTGGTCGAAAAAAACATCGTCGAGCCTGAAGGGGTTGGGCATGCCCTGTCTCGCCTGCTGGCCAGGGCCCGGCCGGGTGCGAAGCACGCGGCGCTGGCGATGGCCGGCTCGGCGGTGATCAGCAAGGTCATCGAGATGGAGGCCGGGCTGTCCGACGACGATCGGGAAAGCCAGCTCAAGGTCGACGCCGACCAGTACATTCCCTATCCGCTGGACGAGGCCGCCATCGATTTCGACGTCCTCGGCTATTCGGCTCGCAATCCCGAACGCGTCGATGTGCTGTTGGCGGCCTGCCGCAAGGAGCACATCGAAGTTCGCGAGGCGGCGCTCGAGCTCGCCGGGCTGACGGCCCGAGTGGTGGACCTGGAAGTCTGCGCGCTGGAGCGGTCGTTCGCCCTGGCGGCCGGCTCGCCGGCTGCCCGGACCGTGGCGCTGGTCGATATCGGCGCCACCCTGACCACCCTGAGCGTCGTGCATGAAGGGCAGATCGTCTATTCCCGTGAGCAGTTGTTCGGCGGACACCAACTGACCGAACACATCCAGCGTCGCTACGGGCTGTCGAAAGAAGAGGCCGGCCTGGCGAAAAAGCAGGGTGGCCTGCCGGACGATTACGCCAGTGAGGTGCTGCAACCTTTTCAGGAGGCGGTTGTGCAACAGGTTTTGCGCTCGTTGCAGTTTTTCCAGGCCTCCGCCCCGCAACACCAGGTCGATTCCATCCTGTTGGCGGGTGGCAGCGCCTCGGTTCCGGGGCTTGTCCCGTTGATCGAGCAGCGCCTGGGCTTGCCTGCGCTGATCGCCAACCCCTTCGCTGGCATGAGCATCGGCGCCAAGGTCGACGCCGCAGCCCTGGCCAGCGAAGCCCCGTCCTTGATGATCGCCTGTGGGCTGGCCTTGCGGAGTTTCGACTGATGGCGCGGATCAATCTTCTTCCCTGGCGCGAGGCGCGGCGCGAACAGCGGCGTCGCCACTTTTTCCTGGCCCTGGCAGCGGCTGTGGCGGTGGCCCTGGGTGTGTTGTTCGCGGGCGACAGGATCATCGACCGGGCGATCGACAGGCAGCTGGCGCGCAACAATCACGTAGGCGCTCAAATCACCTTGCTCGATCAACGGATCGCCAAGATCGGCGAGCTGAAGCTGCATCGCGAGCAACTGGTGGAACGGATGAGGATCATCCAGGACCTGCAAGGCAATCGCTCCACCAGCGCGCGGGTGTTCGACCAATTGGCCCGCACCCTGCCGGACGGGGTGTATTTCACCGATGTCAGGATGAGCGGGCAGACTCTTTCCATCACCGGGGCGGCCGAATCGAACCATCGTGTTTCGGACCTGATGCGCAACCTGGACGCCTCCGACTGGTTCGACGCGCCGAGCCTGACAGAGGTCAAGGCCGCCGGGGCGGACAACGCCGACCAGGTCAATGTGTTTCAGCTGACCGTCCATCAGACCCGGCCCGCCCTGGGCGAGGACGGGCAATGAACCTGTCCGGCGGGTGGGCGCAGATGCGCCGGATCGATCTCGGCGAGCTGGAAATGAGCAACATGGGGGCGTGGCCGGCGCTGGTCAAAGGCGTGGTCGTAGCGCTGGTCATGCTGCTGGTACTGGCCCTCGGTTACAACCTGTACCTCAAGGACCTGTTGCTGCAACTCGACCAGCGCCGGGCGGACGAGGCCGTGCTGAAACAGCAGTTCGCCAGCAAGGCGCGCCTGGTGGCCAACCTCGGGCCTTACACCGAACAGATGAAGGCCATGGAAACCGCCTTTGGCCTCATGCTGCGCCAGCTGCCCAGCGATACCGAGGTGCCGGGCCTGCTTGAAGACATCAGCCGTACCGGGCTTGGCAGCGGGCTGGAGTTCGAAGAGATCAAGCTGTTGCCGGAGGTGGTCCAGCCGTTTTACGTCGAATTGCCAATCCAGATCAGGGTTACCGGCGGCTATCACGCACTGGCGACTTTCGTCAGCGGCGTGGCCGGTTTGCCGCGAATCGTCACCCTGCATGATTTCGAGATCAAACCGGTCACGCCGCAGGTTGGTTCGAACCTGCGCATGAACATTCTGGCCAGGACTTACCGCTACAAGGTGCCACGCCCATGAAGCGCGCTCACGGCTTGTTGCTGGTGCTGGCATTTGTCGGGCTGGCTGGTTGTGGCAACGATGACGACTTCAGTGATCTGGATGCCTACATGAACGAGGCGCGGTTGCAGTCGCCCGGCGAGATTGAACCAATGCCGGCATTCGGGTCTTACCCAACGTTCACCTATAACGCCGCACCCTTGCGCAGCCCGTTTCAGCCTGCGGTCAGGGTGGACCTGGCGGCACGTCGGGCAGGCTCGCCTGCGGTCAAGCCGGATCCGAACCGTAGCAAGCAGTATCTCGAGGGCTTCAGCATCGAACAGTTCGAGATGGTGGGCACTCTTTCCAATGCTTCCGGCTTCTTTGCGCTGTTGCGTGGCGCCGGTGGCGTGCATCGGCTGAAGGTCGGCGATTACCTGGGGCGTAACGACGGGCGGATTGTCGCGATCAGCGATTCACAGGTCGAGGTGGTCGAGATTGTTCCCGATGGAGCGGGAGCGTGGCTGGAGCGACCACGGACCATTCCATTAAAAGAACACTCATAGTGGAACTCGCATCATGAACAGGATCTTTTCAGCCTTCGGTATTGCGCTATGGATGGCGCTGCTTTCACCGATGGCCATGGCGGCCAGCCTCAAGGCCCTGGATGTCGCGGCACTGCCGGGGGATCGCCTGGAGTTGAAACTCACCTTCGATGGGCCGGTGCCCGAGCCGCGCGGCTATACCACCGACCAGCCGGCGCGGATCGCCCTCGATCTGCCCGGTGTTGTCAGTCAGCTGGCAGACAAGAGCCGTGACCTGGGCAATGGCAATGCGCGCAGCGTGACGGTGGTCGAATCGGGGCAGCGTACCCGGGTCGTCGTCAATCTGGTCGCGCTGGCGCCCTACAGCACTCGGGTCGCCGGCAATCAGCTGTTTGTGGTGATCGGCCAGGGGGCGACGGCGGTGCTGAGTGCGCCGGGGCAGCCGGCTGTCGCGTCCGGGCGGGCCAAGGCCGTGGCTTCCGTGGGGCGGTCGATTCGCAGCGTGGATTTCCAGCGCGGCGAGCAAGGCGAAGGTAATGTGCTGATCGACCTCTCCGACTCGGGAATGAGCCCGGATATACAGGAACGCGGCGGCAAGCTCGTCCTCACCTTCGCCAAAGCCCGCCTGCCCGAGCCCCTGCGGGTCAGGCTGGACGTCAAGGATTTCGCCACCCCCGTGCAGTTCGTCAGCGCCCGGGCGGAGTCCGGCAAGGCCATCGTCACCATCGAGCCCGGCGGCACTTTCGATTACTCGACCTACCAGACGGATAACAAACTCACGGTGAGCGTCAGGCCGATGACCTCGGGCGACCTGCAGAAACGCAACGCCGAGCGCTCGGCCTACAACGGCGAAAAGCTCTCACTGAACTTCCAGGACATCGAGGTCCGCTCGGTGCTGCAATTGATCGCCGATTTCACCAACCTCAACCTGGTGGCCAGCGATACGGTGCAGGGCGGCATTACCTTGCGCCTGCAGAATGTGCCGTGGGACCAGGCCCTCGATCTGGTGCTCAAGACCAAGGGGCTGGACAAGCGCAAGGTGGGCAACGTGTTGCTGGTGGCGCCGGCCGATGAAATCGCTGCCCGCGAACGCCAGGAACTGGAGTCGCAGAAGCAGATCGCCGACCTGGAACCATTGCGGCGCGAACTGCTGCAGGTCAACTACGCCAAGGCCGCGGAGATCGCCAAGCTGTTCCAGTCGGTCACCCGCGCCGAGGACAAGTCCGACGAACGCGGGTCGATCACTGTCGATGAGCGGACCAACAACATCATCGCCTACCAGACCCGGGAGCGCCTGGACGAGCTGCGTCGGATTGTCAGCCAGCTGGATATCCCGGTGCGCCAGGTGATGATCGAGGCGCGGATCGTCGAGGCCAACGTCGACTACGACAAAAGCCTGGGCGTGCGCTGGGGCGGCTCGATCCAGAACCAGGGCAACTGGAATGCCTCGGGGGTCAGCAACGGCACCAACGGTTCCTCCACCATAGGCACGCCGGGCAGCACCAGCAGCAACTCACCGTTCGTCGACCTGGGCACTACCGCCAATACCTCCGGCCTGGGTATCGCCTTCATCACCGACAATGTGTTGCTGGACCTTGAGCTGACAGCCATGGAAAAGACCGGTAACGGGGAAATCGTCTCCCAGCCCAAGGTCGTCACGTCCGACAAGGAGACGGCGAAGATCCTCAAGGGCACGGAAATCCCCTATCAGGAAGCCGCCTCCAGCGGGGCGACCTCGGTGTCGTTCAAGGAGGCCTCGCTGTCCCTGGAGGTGACGCCACAGATCACCCCGGATAACCGCATCATCATGGAGGTCAAGGTCACCAAGGACGAGCCGGACTACCTGAACAAAGTCCAGGACGTGCCGCCGATCAAGAAGAACGAGGTCAACGCCAAGGTCCTGATCAACGATGGAGAGACCATCGTCATCGGTGGAGTTTTCTCCAATACGCAAAGCAAGGTTGTAGATAAGGTGCCATTTCTCGGCGATGTGCCGTATCTTGGCCGCCTTTTCCGGCGTGACGTGGTGTCGGAGAAAAAATCCGAGCTGCTGGTATTTCTCACTCCGCGTATCATGAACAACCAGGCGATTGCTGTGAGTCGTTGATTCTGTGCGAAATTTGATTCTTGTTGGGCCAATGGGGGCTGGAAAAAGCACCATTGGTCGCTTGCTGGCCAAAGAGCTGCGCCTGCCATTCAAAGATTCCGATAAGGAAATTGAGTTGCGCACGGGTGCCAATATCCCGTGGATCTTCGATAAAGAAGGTGAGCCGGGCTTTCGTGATCGGGAACAGGCCATGATCGCCGAGCTGTGCTCCGCCGATGGCGTGGTCCTGGCGACCGGCGGCGGCGCGGTGATGCGCGAAGCCAACCGTCTGGCGCTGCATGCCGGGGGGCGTGTGGTCTATCTGCATGCTTCGGTGGAGCAGCAGGTCGGTCGCACCGCACGGGATCGCAATCGACCGCTGCTGCGCACGGCCGATCCGGCGAAGACCCTGCGGGACCTGTTGGCGATTCGCGATCCGCTTTATCGGGAAATCGCCGACCTGGTGGTTGAAACCGATGAACGGCCACCGCGCATGGTGGTGCTGGACATACTGGACCGCCTGCAGCAACTGCCTCCCCGTTAATGCGCAGCGTGAAATGCGCTATCCTCGGCGCCTTGCCATGATCGCTCGCGGTTGTGGCGCATGGCTATTGCGCGGCGTCAGAAAGCCAGGCGATGCCAGTCGTTAATGCAAGGCAGGACACCAGCTTCCATCTTCACTGTGGGGACACATGCAGACACTTAAGGTCGATCTAGGCGAGCGCAGCTACCCGATTCATATTGGCGAAGGTTTGTTGGACCGGCCCGAGTTGCTGGCTCCGCACATCGCCGGGCGACAAGTGGCGATCGTTTCCAATGAAACCGTAGCGCCGCTGTACCTTGAGCGTCTGAAACACAGCCTCGCGCAGTTCTCGGTGATCTCGGTGGTTCTTCCCGACGGCGAAGCGTTCAAGAACTGGGAAACCCTGCAACTGATTTTCGATGGCCTGCTGACCGCACGCCACGATCGCCGCACCACGATCATCGCCCTCGGCGGCGGGGTGATCGGCGACATGGCCGGCTTTGCCGCCGCCTGCTACCAGCGCGGCGTCGATTTCATCCAGATTCCTACCACCTTGTTGTCCCAGGTCGATTCGTCGGTGGGCGGCAAGACCGGTATCAACCATCCGCTGGGCAAGAACATGGTCGGTGCCTTCTATCAGCCGAACGTGGTGCTGATCGATACCGCCTCGCTCAATACCCTGCCGCCTCGCGAGCTGTCGGCCGGCCTGGCGGAAGTCATCAAATACGGTCTGATCTGCGACGAGCCCTTCCTTGCCTGGCTCGAAGACAACGTCGACCGCTTGCGAGCCCTGGACCAGCAGGCGCTGACCTATGCCATCGAACGCTCCTGCGCGGCCAAGGCGGCCGTGGTGGGCGCCGACGAGCGTGAGTCCGGTGTGCGCGCCACGCTGAACCTGGGGCATACCTTCGGCCACGCCATCGAAACCCACATGGGCTATGGTGTCTGGCTGCATGGTGAAGCGGTCGCCGCTGGCACCGTAATGGCACTGGAGATGTCCGCACGCCTTGGCTGGATCACCGCCGAGGAGCGTGACCGCGGCATTCGCCTGTTCCAGCGCGCAGGCTTGCCGGTCATTCCGCCCGAGGAAATGACCGAAGCGGATTTTCTCGAACACATGGCAATTGACAAGAAAGTGATCGATGGTCGTTTGCGTCTGGTGTTGTTGCGCCGCATGGGCGAAGCCGTAGTGACCGACGATTATCCGAAAGAGGTTTTACAGGCCACGCTGGGAGCGGATTACCGCGCCCTGGCTCAGCTTAAAGGTTAATAAGATCCCCATGACTAGTTTGCATGCCGACGAGGCCTTCCTCGGCCACTATCAATTGAGCCATGACCCTTTCGCTCCACGGGTGCCGGGCTTCAAGTTTTTCCCCGCCCAGCGCAAGCCGGTGCTGGGGCAGCTGCATCACCTGGCGCGCTACAGCCAACTGCTGCTGGTCGTGACCGGCCCGCAAGGCAGCGGCAAGACGCTGCTGCGTCAGGCCCTGGTAGCCAGCACCAACAAGCAGTCGGTACAGAGCGTGGTGGTTTCCGCCCGTGGTGCCGGCGACGCGGCGGGCGTGCTGCGGCAGGTGGCCCAGGCGCTGAACGTCGAGCAGGCCGAAATCGGCCCGATCCTGGCGCAAGTGGTGCAACTGGCCCTGACCGGCCAGGAAGTCTATCTGCTGGTGGATGACGCCGAGCAGCTCGACGAGTCGGCGCTCGAGGCACTGCTGGCGCTCGCTGCCGGCGCACCGGAAGGTCGCCCGCATGTGTTCCTGTTCGGCGAGTCGTCGCTGATTGCCGGCCTGGAGCAGCTGAGCGCGGAAGAAGAGCGCTTCCATGTCATCGAACTGCAGCCTTACACCGAAGAGGAAACCCGCGAATACCTGGCGCAGCGTCTCGAAGGCGCAGGACGGGGTATCGAACTTTTCTCCGCGGATCAGATCAGTGATATTCACGAAGGCTCCGATGGCTGGCCTGGCAACATCAACCAGGTCGCCCGGGATGCAATGATCGAAGCCATGATTGCCAGCCGCTCAGCGGTCAAGCGTCCAAGTATGGGGTTCAACATGCCGAAGAAACACGTATTGGCGATATCCGCAGTCGTAGTGGTGGCCGTTGCCGCTGCCTGGCTGATGCCGGGTCGCAGCAAGGCACCAAGTACCGGTGCGCCAGCCAACGAACAGGCGCAGCTGCCGCTGGGCCAGACACCGCAACCGAACAGCAATGGCAGCCCGGCTGTCGAGTTCGCCGGTTCTTCCCAGCCAATGCCGCTGCCATTGGTCGGCCAGTCGCAACCGGTGATGCGCGGCCCTCTGGCCGAAGCCGCCGGCGGGATCACCGAGGGGGACGATGGTGTGCCGGTGGAAGGCTCCAGCGCCACGCCGCCGACCGTGACCACCATTGCACCGCCAGCCGGCGTGCCAGCCGGTCCGGCGCCGACGCCTGAAGCCCGTCCGACCCCGGCACCGACCCAGGTCGCTGCCGCCAAGCCGGCTCCAGTGGTCAAGCCTGCGCCTGCTCCGGTCAGCAAGCCGGCTGCACCGGCCGCCAAGCCAGCCGAGAAACCTGTCACCGTAGCCAAGGCCGCCACCGGCGGTAGCTGGTACGCCGGTCAGGCGCCAGGCAACTACGTCGTGCAGATCCTGGGTACCAGTTCCGAAGCCGCGGCGCAGAGCTTCGTCAAGGAGCAGGGCGCTCAGTACCGTTATTTCAAGAAAGTCCTCAACGGCAAACCGCTGTATGTGATCACTTACGGCAGCTTCAGCAGCCGTGATGCAGCCGTTACCGCTATCAAGGCCTTGCCAGCGAAGGTTCAGGCTGGTAAACCTTGGCCTCGCACTGTCGCCAGCGTCCAACAGGAACTGGCAGCAACTCGCTGAAGATTCGGCGGCCTTACCCAGGCCGCCTCTCCCAGCACCTCAAAAAAATCCGCATGCGCATGCTGCCTTCAAGGCCGCGTGCCTTGTGGTGTCTGCGTCACAGTAGCTTTTGAGTCGTCGCGGTCCGAACTAAAAAAGTTTTGACTAGCACAGCATATCGCTTTAAACCTTTCATAAATGCGACATAGATTTGCGACATTTCGTCGCCAAATTTGTGAGCGTCTGTGTCGGTGTGTACAATGACCTCCCTTTTGCCCCCGCAAAGCCGGCGTACGTTCGGCGTGGATGGTAACTGGTTGAATTGAAAAGAAATTTGTCTCGACAAGAGGCAGCCTGGTGAGAAAGTGTCTATGAAAGCAGGTCTGTACCAACCAGATGAATTCAAGGATAACTGCGGTTTCGGTCTGATAGCCCATATGCAGGGCGAACCCAGTCATACCCTTTTGCAAACGGCCATCGAGGCCCTGACCTGCATGACCCACCGCGGTGGGATCAACGCGGACGGCAAGACCGGCGACGGTTGCGGTCTGCTGATTCAGAAGCCTGACGCGTTCCTGCGAGCCATTGCCCAGGAAACCTTCAGTGTCGAATTGCCCAAGCAATATGCCGTGGGCATGGTCTTCTTCAACCAGGATCCGGCCAAGGCCGAAGCCGCTCGCGAGAACATGAACCGCGAGATCCTGGCCGAAGGCCTGCAACTGATCGGCTGGCGCAAAGTGCCGATCGATACCAGCGTTCTCGGCCGCCTGGCCCTGGAGCGCCTGCCGCAGATCGAACAGGTCTACATCGGCGGCGAAGGCCTGAGCGACCAGGACATGGCGGTCAAGCTGTTCAGCGCCCGTCGTCGTTCGTCGGTAGCCAACGCCGCCGATACCGACCACTACATCTGCAGCTTTTCCCACAAGACCATCATCTATAAAGGCCTGATGATGCCGGCGGACCTCGCCGCCTTCTATCCGGACCTGGGTGACCCGCGCCTGCAAACCGCGATCTGCGTGTTCCACCAGCGCTTCTCCACCAACACCCTGCCGAAATGGCCGCTGGCGCAGCCGTTCCGCTTCCTCGCCCACAACGGCGAGATCAACACCATCACCGGCAACCGCAACTGGGCCCAGGCCCGGCGCACCAAGTTCACCAACGACCTGATGGATCTGGAAGAACTCGGCCCGCTGGTCAACCGCGTGGGTTCCGACTCCTCGAGCATGGACAACATGCTGGAGCTGATGGTCACCGGCGGCATCGACCTGTTCCGTGGCGTGCGGATGATCATTCCGCCTGCGTGGCAGAACGTCGAGACCATGGACGCCGACCTGCGCGCGTTCTACGAATATAACTCCATGCACATGGAGCCGTGGGACGGCCCCGCGGGCGTGGTCATGACCGACGGCCGCTACGCCGTCTGCCTGCTCGACCGTAACGGCCTGCGCCCGGCGCGCTGGGTCACCACCAAGAACGGTTTCATCACCCTGGCTTCGGAAATCGGCGTCTGGAACTACCAGCCCGAAGACGTGATCGCCAAGGGCCGTGTCGGCCCGGGCCAGATCTTCGCCGTGGATACCGAAACCGGGCAGATCCTCGATACCGACGCTATCGACAACCGCCTGAAGTCCCGTCATCCGTACAAGCAATGGCTGCGCAAGAATGCCCTGCGCATCCAGGCGACCATGGAAGACAACGACCACGGTTCGGCGTTCTACGACGTCGACCAGCTCAAGCAGTACATGAAGATGTACCAGGTCACCTTCGAGGAGCGTGACCAGGTGCTGCGTCCCTTGGGCGAGCAAGGCTACGAGGCGGTCGGCTCCATGGGCGACGACACGCCGATGGCCGTGCTGTCCCAGCGTGTGCGCACGCCGTATGACTACTTCCGCCAGCAGTTCGCCCAGGTCACCAACCCGCCGATCGACCCGCTGCGCGAAGCCATCGTCATGTCCCTGGAGATCTGCCTCGGTGCCGAGCGCAACATCTTCCAGGAATCGCCTGAGCACGCTTCCCGCGTGATCCTCAGCTCGCCGGTGATCTCGCCCGCCAAGTGGCGCTCGCTGATGAACCTCGACCGCCCGGGCTTCGAGCGCCAGGTCATCGACCTGAACTACGAGGAAAGCCTCGGCCTGGAAGCGGCGATCCGCAACGTCGCCGACCAGGCCGAAGAAGCCGTGCGCGCCGGTCGTACCCAGATTGTCCTCAGCGACCGCCATATCGCCCCGGGCAAACTGCCGATCCACGCGTCCCTGGCCACCGGCGCGGTGCACCACCGCCTGACCGAGAAGGGCCTGCGCTGCGACTCCAACATCCTGGTGGAAACCGCCACCGCGCGCGATCCGCACCATTTCGCGGTGCTGATCGGTTTCGGCGCCTCGGCGGTCTATCCGTTCCTGGCCTATGAAGTGCTGGGCGACCTGATCCGTACCGGTGAAGTGCTGGGCGACCTCTACGAGGTGTTCAAGAACTACCGCAAGGGCATCACCAAGGGCCTGCTGAAGATCCTGTCGAAGATGGGTATCTCGACCATCGCGTCCTACCGCGGTGCGCAGCTGTTCGAGGCCATCGGCCTGTCCGAGGAAGTCTGCGAGCTGAGCTTCCGTGGCGTGCCGAGCCGCATCAAGGGCGCGCGTTTCGTCGACATCGAAGCCGAGCAGAAAGCCCTGGCTACCGAAGC
The DNA here is from genome assembly GCF_059424045.1 of Pseudomonas sp. GW456-L12. Taxonomy (NCBI): domain Bacteria; kingdom Pseudomonadati; phylum Pseudomonadota; class Gammaproteobacteria; order Pseudomonadales; family Pseudomonadaceae; genus Pseudomonas; species Pseudomonas sp. GW456-L12. The sequence continues at coordinate 216,834 of NZ_JBWKZA010000004.1, read as the reverse complement.
CTGGAGCCCGCGCAAGCCGATCCAGCAAGGCGGCCTGCTGAAGTTCGTCCACGGTGGCGAATACCACGCCTACAACCCGGATGTGGTCAACACCCTGCAAGCCGCCGTGCAGCAGGGCGACTACGCCAAGTTCAAGGAATACACCGCGCTGGTGGACAACCGCCCGGTGTCGATGATCCGCGACCTGTTCAAGGTGAAGACCCTGGACACGCCGATGGACATCAGCGAAGTCGAGCCGCTGGAATCGATCCTCAAGCGTTTCGACTCCGCCGGCATCTCCCTGGGCGCGCTGTCGCCGGAGGCCCACGAAGCCCTGGCCGAAGCCATGAACCGCCTGGGTGCGCGTTCCAACTCCGGTGAAGGCGGCGAAGACCCGGCGCGCTACGGCACCATCAAGAGCTCGAAGATCAAGCAGGTGGCCACCGGCCGTTTCGGCGTGACCCCGGAATACCTGGTCAACGCCGAAGTGCTGCAGATCAAGGTGGCCCAGGGCGCCAAGCCCGGCGAAGGCGGCCAGCTGCCGGGCGGCAAGGTCAACGGCTTGATCGCCAAGCTGCGTTACGCGGTACCGGGCGTGACCCTGATTTCGCCACCGCCGCACCACGACATCTATTCCATCGAAGACTTGTCGCAGTTGATCTTCGACTTGAAGCAGGTCAACCCGCAGGCGCTGGTTTCGGTGAAGCTGGTGGCGGAAGCCGGCGTCGGCACCATTGCCGCCGGCGTGGCCAAGGCCTACGCCGACTTGATCACCATCTCCGGCTACGACGGTGGCACCGGCGCTTCGCCGCTGACCTCGATCAAGTACGCCGGTGCGCCGTGGGAACTGGGCCTGGCGGAAACCCACCAGACCCTGCGCGGCAACGACCTGCGCGGCAAGGTCCGGGTGCAGACCGACGGCGGCCTGAAAACCGGCCTCGACGTGATCAAGGCGGCGATCCTCGGCGCCGAAAGCTTCGGCTTCGGCACCGCGCCGATGATTGCCCTGGGTTGCAAATACCTGCGCATCTGCCACCTGAACAACTGTGCCACCGGCGTCGCCACGCAAAATGAGAAGCTGCGCAAGGACCACTACATCGGCACCGTGGAGATGGTGGTGAACTTCTTCACCTACGTCGCCGAGGAAACCCGTGAGTGGCTGGCCAAGCTGGGCGTGCGTTCGCTGGAAGAGCTGATCGGTCGCACCGATCTGCTGGAAATCCTCGAAGGCCAGACCGCCAAGCAGCATCACCTGGACCTGACCCCGCTGCTGGGCAGCGACCATATCCCGGCGGACAAGCCGCAGTTCTGCCAGGTCGATCGCAACCCACCGTTCGACCAGGGCCTGCTGGCCGAGAAAATGGTCGCCATGGCCAAGCCTGCGATCGCCGACCTCAGCGGTGCCGAGTTCGCGCTCGACATCTGCAACTGCGACCGTTCCATCGGTGCGCGGATTTCCGGTGAAATCGCCAAGGTCCACGGCAACCAGGGCATGGCCAAGGCGCCGATCACCTTCCGCTTCAAGGGCACTGCCGGTCAGAGCTTCGGCGTGTGGAACGCCGGCGGCTTGAACCTCTACCTCGAAGGCGACGCCAACGACTATGTCGGCAAGGGCATGACCGGCGGCAAGCTGGTGATCGTTCCGCCCAAAGGCAGCGCCTACAAGACTCAGGACAGCGCGATTATCGGCAACACCTGCCTGTACGGCGCTACCGGCGGCAAGCTGTTCGCCGCCGGCACCGCGGGCGAGCGTTTCGCCGTGCGCAACTCCGGTGCCCACACCGTGGTGGAAGGCACTGGCGATCACTGCTGCGAATACATGACCGGTGGTTTTGTCTGCGTGCTGGGCAAGACCGGTTACAACTTCGGCTCAGGCATGACCGGCGGTTTCGCCTACGTGCTCGATCAGGACAACACCTTCGTTGACCGGGTCAACCACGAGCTGGTGGAAATCCAGCGGATCAGCGGCGAAGCGATGGAAGCCTATCGCAGCCACCTGCAGCGCGTGCTGGACGAATACGTCGAGGAAACCGGTAGCGAGTGGGGCCGTAACCTGGCCGAGAACCTCGATGACTACCTGCGTCGCTTCTGGTTGGTCAAGCCGAAGGCTGCCAGCTTGAAATCGTTGCTTTCCAGCACCCGTGCCAACCCGCAGTGATATGCGCCTGAAGAGTTTGATGAGGTTTTAACTATGGCTGAACGTCTGAATAATGACTTCCAGTTCATCGAGGTCGGGCGCAAGGATCCGAAGAAGAAACTGTTGCGTCAACGCAAGAAAGAGTTCGTGGAGATCTACGAACCCTTCAAACCCCAGCAGTCGGCCGACCAGGCCCACCGCTGCCTGGGTTGCGGTAACCCGTACTGCGAATGGAAGTGCCCGGTGCACAACTTCATTCCCAACTGGCTCAAGCTGGTGGCCGAGGGCAACATCCTCGCCGCCGCCGAGCTGTCGCACCAGACCAACACCCTGCCGGAAGTCTGCGGCCGGGTGTGCCCGCAGGACCGCTTGTGCGAGGGTGCTTGTACCCTCAACGACGGCTTCGGCGCGGTGACCATCGGTTCGGTGGAGAAGTACATCACCGACACCGCCTTCGCCATGGGCTGGCGCCCGGACATGTCCAAGGTCAAGCCGACCGGCAAGCGGGTCGCGGTGATCGGCGCGGGCCCGGCGGGCCTGGGCTGCGCCGACGTGCTGGTACGCGGTGGCGTGACCCCGGTGGTGTTCGACAAGAACCCGGAAATCGGCGGCCTGCTGACCTTCGGCATCCCCGAGTTCAAGCTGGAAAAGACCGTGCTGAGCAATCGTCGCGAAGTCTTCAGCGGCATGGGCATCGAGTTCCGCCTCAACACCGAGGTGGGCAAGGACGTGACCATGGAGCAACTGCTCGAAGAATACGATGCGGTATTCATGGGCATGGGCACCTACACCTACATGAAGGGCGGCTTTGCCGGCGAGGACCTGCCGGGCGTGCACGACGCGCTGGACTTCCTGATCGCCAACGTCAACCGCAATCTGGGCTTTGAAAAGTCGCCGGAAGACTTCGTCGACATGAAGGGCAAGAAGGTCGTGGTCCTCGGTGGCGGCGACACGGCGATGGACTGCAACCGCACGTCGATCCGCCAGGGCGCCAAGGCGGTGACCTGTGCCTATCGTCGTGACGAGGCGAACATGCCCGGCTCGCGCAAAGAGGTGAAGAATGCCAAGGAAGAAGGCGTGAAGTTCCTCTACAACCGCCAGCCGATCGCCATCGTCGGCGAAGACAAGGTCGAAGGCGTGAAGGTGGTCGAGACCCGTCTCGGCGAGCCGGACGCCCGTGGCCGTCGCAGCCCCGAGCCGATCCCGGGTTCCGAAGAGGTCATCCCGGCCGACGCCGTGGTCATCGCCTTTGGTTTCCGCCCGAGCCCGGCGCCGTGGTTCGAGCAGTTCAGCATCCAGACCGACAGCCAGGGCCGCGTCGTGGCGCCGGAACAGGGCCAGTACAAGCACCAGACCAGCAACCCGAAGATCTTCGCCGGTGGCGACATGGTGCGCGGTTCCGACCTGGTGGTGACGGCGATCTTCGAGGGCCGCAACGCCGCCGAAGGCATCCTGGATTACCTGGGCGTGTAAATCTGCTTGATCGGCGTCGCTCCATTCGCGGGCAAGCCTCGCTCCTACAGGAATGCCACCGGACCTGTAGGAGCGAGGCTTGCCCGCGAAGAGGCCGGCCGAATCAACACAGAATTAGCCGATGTAGTGCGCGACAAATTGACCCGATAGATAAAAGGCACGGCTCTCGCCGTGCCTTTTGCGTCGCGCTCTGAGAAAATGCCCGCACTTTTTTTCCGGATGCCGACATGACTGCCCTGAAGAACGACCGTTTCCTTCGTGCCCTGCTCAAGCAACCCGTAGACGTCACCCCGGTGTGGATGATGCGTCAGGCTGGGCGCTACCTGCCTGAATACCGCGCCAGCCGTGCCAACGCCGGTGACTTCATGAGCCTGTGCATGAACCCGGAGTTCGCCTGCGAAGTCACGCTGCAACCGCTGGACCGTTATCCACAACTGGATGCGGCCATCCTCTTCTCCGACATCCTGACCATCCCCGACGCCATGGGCCAGGGCCTGTACTTCGAAACCGGCGAAGGCCCGCGTTTCAAGAAGGTCGTCAGCACCCTGGCCGATATCGAGGCCCTGCCGATCCCGGATCCGCACAAGGACCTGGGCTATGTGATGGACGCGGTCAGCACCATCCGCCGCGAGCTTAACGGCCGCGTGCCGCTGATCGGCTTCTCCGGCAGCCCCTGGACCCTGGCCACCTACATGGTCGAGGGCGGCTCGTCGAAGGACTTCCGCAAGACCAAGGCGATGCTCTACGACAACTCGCAAGCCATGCACCTGCTGCTGGACAAGCTGGCGCAGTCGGTCGTCAGCTACCTCAACGGCCAGATCAAGGCCGGCGCGCAAGCGGTGCAGATCTTCGACACCTGGGGCGGCAACCTGTCGGCAGCGGCCTACCAGGAGTTCTCCCTGGCCTACATGCGCAAGATCGTCAGCGGCCTGATCCGCGAGCACGAAGGGCGCAAGGTGCCGGTGATCCTGTTCACCAAGAATGGCGGCCTGTGGCTGGAAAGCATTGCCGACGCCGGTGCCGACGCCCTGGGCCTGGACTGGACCTGCGACCTCGGCGAAGCGCGCCGGCGGGTCGGCAACAAAGTCGCCTTGCAAGGCAACATGGACCCGACGGTGCTCTACGCCAAGCCGGAAGCGATCCGTGCCGAAGTCGGGCGCATCCTTGCCAGCTACGGCAAGGGCAGCGGCCATGTGTTCAACCTTGGCCACGGCATCACCCCGGAAGTCGACCCGGAGCACGCCGGCGCTTTCCTGCGCGCGGTGCACGAACTGTCGGCGCAGTATCACCAGTGATCGCGACCCGATAACCAGGTCCGGCATTCGCCGGGCCTTTTTTTTGCCTCTGCACACAGTCACGGGAAACGGCCTGGCGGATTAAGTTTCAATTCAGCCTGACTGGTTAATCTGGCGCTATCGAAACCCACATTGGATCACTGCCATGAAAACCCGTTACCTCGTTCTGTTGCTCGCTCCGCTGTTCAGCACCGCCGCCCTGGCTGTCGGCTACACCGGCCCTGGCGCCCAGGCCGTCACCAGCGTCGCGGCGGCCAACGATGCCGCGGACGATACGCCGGTGGTGTTGCAGGGCCATGTGGTCAAGAAGCTGAACAATGACGACAAGTACGAATTCAAGGATGCCAGCGGCACCATCACCGTCGAGATCGACGACGAAGACCTGCCGCCAGTGGCGTTCAACGAGAAGACCCAGGTCAGGCTGACCGGTGAGGTCGAGAAGGGGTTGATGAAGCGTGAGATCGACGTCGACCTGGTGGAGATCGTCAAGTAAGCCGATCGACAGTCTTCAGCTATCGCCATGCCGGCGACCGGCCCCTGCATATGGATCGCGGGGGTTGGTCGCCGGCATGTTGGTTTGCGACTACCGAGTGGCCAATGGCGGCAGTTTGGCCAGCTTCAACGCCACCAGCAGCGCCACCACCAGCAGGGCGCTGATAAACAGGCCGATGCCGTTCCACCCGGCCATGTGCCAGAACACCCCGCCCGCCGTCCCGGCGATGCTCGACCCGGCGTAATAGCTGAACAGGTACAGCGATGAGGCCTGGCCCTTGGCCTTGAGGGCGCGCCGGCCGATCCAGCTGCTGGCGACCGAGTGGGCGCCGAAGAAGCCGAACGTGAAGATCAGCATGCCGATGATCACCACCGGCAACGCGCTGAGCATGGTCAGGGCGAGGCCGGCGAGCATCAGCGAGATGGTGGCCCAGAGCATTTTGCGCCGCCCCAGGCGGTCGGCCAGGGCACCGATTTTCGCCGAGCTGTAGATCCCCGACAGGTACACCACCGACAGCAGGCCAACGAAGGCCTGATCCATGTGATACGGCGCGGCCAGCAGGCGATAGCCGATGTAGTTGAACAGCGTGACGAACGCGCCCATCAGCACGAAGGCTTCGAGGAACAGCAGCGGCAGGCCGGCGTCGCGAAAGTGCATGACGAAGCCGTCCAGCAGGCTGCGCGGGTGCAGCGAGCGGGCGCGGAAGTTGCGCGATTCGGGGAGGATTCTCCAGAACACCGCCGCCGCGATCAGCGCCAGACCACCGATCACCAGCATCGCCGTGTGCCAGCTGACGAAGTCGATCAGCACCCCGGTGATCAGGCGTCCGCTCATGCCGCCAATGGCGTTGCCACCGATGTACAGGCCCATGGCCAGGCCGATGTGCTGTGGGTGGATCTCTTCGCTCAGGTAAGTCATCGCCACCGCCGCCAGGCCGCTCAGGGACAGCCCTACCAGCGCGCGCATCAGCAGCACCCCGTGCCAGCTCGGCATCAGGGCGCTGGCGAGGGTGCACAGCGCGGCGGCGAACAGGGCGGCCACCATCACCGGCTTGCGGCCGATGCGGTCGGAAATCGGCCCCGTGACCAGCAGACCGATGGCCAGCAGGCCGGTGGCGACCGAGAGGATCAGGCTACTCTGCGCGGCGTTGATGGAAAATTCCCGGGACAGCAGCGGCATCATCGGTTGTACGCAGTAGAGCAGGGCGAAGGTGGCGAAACCGCCGCTGAACAGCGCCAGCACCGTGCGCATGAACATCGGCGTGCCTTTTTCGATGTAGACCTCGTTCAGTTGCGCGACGACCTCATCGAGGGCGGAGGGAGGGAGTTCGTGGGCGAGTGGAGCGACAGCGGTTTTCACGGGGGACCTCGGGGGGAGCGCGGCCGGTCAGGCAATGGAAAAAAGCATATAGCTGGCTAATGTTTCTTTCCAATATATTGTTCGACCTGATTGATATGTTTTACGACCTAATTAGGCGATCATGGAATTGCGTCACCTGCGTTACTTCATCGCGGTGGCCGAAGAGCTGCATTTCGGCCGCGCCGCCCAGGTCCTGGGCATCTCCCAGCCGCCCTTGAGCCAGCAGATCCAGGTGCTGGAGCAGGAGGTCGGCGCGCGTTTGTTCGAGCGTACCAATCGCCGGGTCGAGCTCAGCGAGGCCGGCAGGCTGTTCCTGGATGAGGCACGACAGGTGCTGGCCCAGGTCGACAAGGCCGCGGATGTGGCCCGTCGGGCGCAGTTGGGGGAGCTGGGCGAGCTGAAAATCGGCTTCACCTCGTCGGCACCTTTCAACTCGAGCATCCCCCAGGCGATCTTCGCCTTTCGCCAGCGCTTTCCCGACGTGCACCTGAAGCTGCGCGAGATGAGCAGCACCCAGGTGGCCGAGGCGCTGCTGGACGAGTCGATCCAGGTCGGGATCATGCGGCCGTTGCCGCTGCCGGATTCCCTGAGCGTGGTGGAGTTGCTGCGCGAACCGCTGGTAGCGGTGCTGGGCTCCAAGCACCCGCTGGTGGCCGGCAGCGAAGCCGGCCTGGCGCTGTCGGCCCTGGCCCACGAGCCCTTCGTGTTCTTCCCGCGCAGCTACGGCAGCGGCCTGTACGCGCAGTTGCTGACCCTGGCCCGGGATGTCGGCTTCACCCCGCACTTTGCCCAGGAAGCGGGCGAGGCCATGACCATCATCGGCCTGGTGGCGGCGGGGCTGGGTGTCTCGGTGTTGCCGGCGTCCTACCAGCGCATGCGCATCGACGGCGTGGTCTACCGACCGCTGCTGGACCCCGAGGCGGTCTCGGCGGTGTGGCTGGCGCAGCGCACCGACCAGCGCTCGCCAATGGCCAAGGCCTTTGTCGAACTGCTGACCCGCAAGGCCGAGTTGTAAGTGAAAGGGCGCCGAAAGGCGCCCTTTGTCGTTTCCGGGGGAGGGAAACTGTGGATCAGGTCATGCCGATCTCACCGGCAGGCGCCTTACTCCACCTTCGCCAGGTCGCCGCGCAGCGCGACGCCTGCCATCAGGGCGCCCGCGTGGCATTCGTAGGTTTTCGCGTCCTTGCGCTCGTTGCTCTTGTAGAAGCTGGCGATGTCGGTCACGGCATTGGCGCCGACTTTCTTGGCTGCCTGGTGCAGGGTGATCAGCGCCGATTGCAGGACCCATTCGCAGGCCACTTCGTCGCTCTTGTTGAAGGCATTGGTCTTCTTGTTGGTGACCGCGCCGGCGCTGACCACCGTGACCTTGCCGGCTGGCTTGTTACCGGCCAGGTAGAACTTCACGCTGCCGTCGATCTTGCCGGTGCTGATGGCTTCGGCGACGACCTTGTCGAACGGCAGGTACAGCGCGGTATCACGGGCCTGGCTGACGCCGGGCAGGGTGCAGAGCAGCAGGGTGGCGGCAGCGGCCAGGGTCTTCAGTTGCATGGTGGTCTCCTTGACATAGAAAGGGGGGCGGCGGCTGGCGCTCAATTAGGCGCGGCAACCGCCTGGGCCGAGCTGGACAGCTGTTGCGCGGTCCGCTCGTTCTGGTTGTCCTTCAGCTCGCGCAGGATGCCCTTGTCCAGCAGGCGCACCCAGCGGATGTAGTTCTTGTGGATCTTGCCGTCCGCGTAGTTCATGCCACGGCTGTCGCGGTAGAGGATCTTGTAGTGAGTCGGTGTGTACTGGATGTCGATTTCCACGTGGTACTGCTCGCGCACGGTGATCTCGGCCTGGATCAGCTCCGGGCTGATGCGCTGCACGGTCCACTTGCGGGCGACCAGGTTTTTCAGGATCGCCTGTTTCATTTCCTCGTGGTCGGCCTTGAGGGTGGCGGGCAGGACCCGGTCCGGGGTGTACATGCGCTTGCTGGTGCACGAGACACAGGTCAACAGGGCCAGCACGATCAGGCATGCGCGAAGCAGGGAAGACATTCCATTTTCTCCGGGGAGTAACGTCATTGAGGCCAGCGGCGGAAAATCAGCGAAGTGTTGACGCCGCCAAAGGCAAAGTTGTTGTTCATCACGTACTCGCAGCTCATCTGCCGGAATTCGCCGCGCAGGTAATCCAGCTCGCCGCAGCGCGGGTCCACCGTGTCGAGGTTGAGGGTGTGCACGTAGAGGTCGCGGTTGAGCATCTCGATGCTGAACCAGGACTCCAGCGCGCCACAGGCTCCCAGGGTGTGGCCGAGGAAACTCTTCTGCGAACTGATGGGCATCCGGCTGCCGAACAGGCTGCTGGTGGCCAGTGTTTCGGCAATGTCGCCCTGTTCTGTAGCGGTGCCGTGGCCGTTGACGTAACCGATGGCCGAAGGCTCGAGGCTGGCGTCTTCCAGGGCCAGCTCCATGGCCCGGCGCATGGTGGCCTGCTCCGGACGGGTGGTGTGCTGGCCGTCGGCGTTGCTGCCGAAGCCGACGATCTCGGCATGGATATGCGCGCCACGGGCCAGGGCGTGCTCCAGCTCTTCGAGCACCAGCATGCCGCCGCCCTCGCCGATCACCAGGCCGTCGCGGTCGCTGTCGTAGGGCCGCGGGCTGGTGTGCGGGGCATCGTTTTTCAGGCTGGTGGCGTAGAGCGCGTCGAACACCATGGCTTCGGTCGGGCACAGCTCTTCGGCGCCGCCGGCGAGCATCAGCGGCAGGCGGCCGAACTTGATCGCCTCATAGGCGTAGCCGATGCCCTGGCTGCCGCTGGTGCAGGCGCTGGACGTCGGGATCAGCCGGCCGGTGAGGCCGAAGAAGATGCTGATATTGGCCGCGGTGGTGTGCGGCATCATGCGCACGTAGGAGTTGGCGTTGAGGCCTTCGGCCACCGAGTTCAGCAACATGTTGCCGAATGCCTTGATCTCGTCGGTGCTGCCGGTGGACGAGCCACAGGCCACGCCCATGCGCCCATCCTTGATCGACTCGTCGCCCAGCAGGCCGGCATCGGCCAGGGCTTGCTCGGCGGCACCCACCGCGAGCCGCGACACCCGGCCCATGCTGCGCAGCTGCTTGCGGGTCCAGTGCGCCGGTACCTTGAAGTCGTCCACGGGGCCGGCCAGGCGGGTATTGAGCTCGCTGAAGCGATCCCATTCGTCCATCCGGCGAATGCCGCTGCGGTTGGCGCCGAAGTTGGCGACGATGGTGTCCCAGTCGCTGCCCAGCGAAGTGATGCCGGCCATGCCGGTGACGACCACACGTTTCATCAGACCAGGCCTCCGTTGACCGCCAGCACCTGGCGGGTGATGTAGGCGGCCTCGGCGGACATCAGGAAGTTCACCGCGCCGGCGACTTCTTCCGGGGTGCCCATGCGCTGGGCCGGGATCATCTTCAGCAGCTCGTCCACCGGCACGTTCTCGTCGAGCATGGCGGTGTCGATCAAGCCTGGCGCCACGCAGTTGACGGTGATCTTGCGTTTGCCCAGCTCGATGGCCAGGGCCTTGGCCGCGCCGATCAGGCCGGCCTTGGAAGCGCTGTAGTTGACCTGGCCACGGTTGCCGACCTGCCCGGACACCGAGGCGATGCAGACGATGCGCCCGGCCGCGCGGCGCCGGATCATCGGCATGATCAGCGGGTGCAGCACGTTATAGAAACCGTCGAGGTTGGTACGCAGCACGGTGTCCCAGTCGTCTTCGCTCAGGGCCGGGAACGCGCCGTCGCGGGTCAGGCCGGCGTTGAGCACCACGCCGTAGTAGGCGCCATGGGCTTCCACGTCGGCTTCGAGAGCGGCCTTGCAGCTGGCGCGGTCGGTCACATCGAATTGCAGGATGCGCGCCTGGCGCCCCAGGGCCTCGACTTCGGCCTGCACGGCCTCGGCTTCGCCGCGGCCACTGCGGCAATGCAGGATCAGGTCATAGCCGGCTTGGGCCAGGCGCAGGGCGATGGCACGGCCGATACCGCGGCTGGAGCCGGTGACCAATATGGATTCAGTCATGGCTGGACTCCTGTTGATAAAGCGGATGATTCGTTCAGGTAGCTGTCCGCCTGTGGCGGACAGAACACGTTGAGGCGGGCGACGGCCTGAATGCCAGGGGCACTCAGGTGGCATTCGAATACGCCCATGCCGTTGTCGTCTTGCAGGGAGCGCAAGGCGTGAATCTGCAGTTCGCTGCCGGCGGGGAAGTGTTCCACATTGCATTCGAACTTGCGCGTGCCGAGCAGGAACCCCAGCTCGACAGCCTGGCCTTTCTGGCGCGCATGGCAACCGGCGTAGGCGGCGACGCTCTGGGCCATCAGCTCGATGCCGACCCAGGCCGGCAGGCTGCCGTCGGCACGGTTGAACAGGCCATCGGGCTTGACGGTGAGGCGGGTGCGGATCTGCTCTTCATCGAACCCCAGGACCTGATCGATCAGGATCATGTCGCCCGCGTGGGGCAGCAGTTCGGCGAGCGGCCAGTCAATCATGGGGCGTCTCCGATAATCAGGCTGACGTTGTTGCCGCCGAAGGCAAAGGAGTTGCTCATCAGGCAGCGCGGAGCGTTCTGCTCCAGACGTGTGGTGGCGGTGACCCAATGCAGCGGCGGCAGTTGCGGGTCGGCCTGGGCGTCCCAGACATGGGGCGGCAGGGCATGTGCGGCGTTGTCGCTGGACAGGCTCAGCCAGCAGAACGCCGCTTCCAGGGCCCCGGCCGCGCCCAGGGTATGGCCGCTCATGGGTTTGGTCGACGAGCAAGGCACACCGGCCGGGAACAACTGGTCGACCGCCAGGCTTTCCATGGCGTCGTTGTGCTGGGTGGCCGTGCCATGCAGGTTCAGGTAGCCGATCTGTGCGGCGTGCAGGCCGGCGTTGTGCAAGGCCTTCTGCATGGCTTGCAGGGCGCCGCGGCCACTGGGTTCGGGGGCGGAAATATGGTGCGCGTCGGAGCTGGCGCCGCCGCCGAGCAAGGCGATCGGTTGCGCGCCGAGGGTTTCCTTGCTCATCAGGAACAGCACGGCGGCTTCGCCGATATTGATGCCGTCGCGGTTGACCGAGAACGGATTGCAGCGCTGCGCGGACACTGCCTCCAGGGCCGAGAAGCCGTTGAGGGTCAGCTTGCACAGGCTGTCGACGCCACCGCACAGCACCGCGTCGCACAGGCCCAGGTCGAGCAGGCGGCGGGCGCTCATCAGCGCCCGGGCGCTGGAGGTGCAGGCGGTGGAAATCACATAGGCCGGGCCACTGAGGTCGAGCCAGTCGGCGAGAAAATTCGCCGGCGCGCCGAGTTCCTGCTGCCGGTAGTCGTAATCGGCCGGGAAGTGCCGGTCGCGCAGGTAATGGGCGATGCCGCGGCTGGCTTCGTCGATGCCCGAGGTGCTGGTGCCGAGGACGATACCGATGCGGCTGTGGCCGTAGCGGGCGATGGCCTGGTCGATGTCGCCACGGATCTGCAGGGCGGCCTCCAGCAGCAGCTGGTTGTTGCGGCTGCCCTGCTGCCCCAGCGGCGGCGGAATGCTCGCCAGCGGCCCCTGGACGGCGGCGACGGGCACGCTGCGCTCCGGCACCCAGCCGGCTTCGGCGCGCATGCCGGAGCAGTCGCCGGCAAACAGGCTGCGGGCCACTTGCTGTTTGTCGCGCCCAAGGGCACAGATCACCCCGAGGGCATTCAGGTAGGCCGTCATGAGGCGTTCTCGGCGGTCAGCGGGCTGATGTGGTAGTGCAAGCCACGAGGCAACTCCAGACGGAAATCCAGAGCCTGGCGATAGCGGACCTGCCAGTGCGGGACGAGGTCACGCTGCGCGCCGTGCTGCCGGGCGGCTGGATAATTATCTCGCAGTTCGCCCGCGGGCGTCAGGGCGAACAGCAATGCGGCGAACAGTTCGCGGGCCTCCGGGTTCGGCGGCAACAGGCCGTCGGCCTGCCAGCGACCGGCGATCAATTGCTGGCGCGCCAGGGGAATGCCCAGCGGGTCGATCAGCGACCAACGGATGCCCGGCCCTTCGGCCTGGATCACCAGCAGCCAGTCCTGGCGCTGCCCGGCCTGTTGCCGCTCGACGTGCAGTTGCAGCGGCAGGGCCAGGCTCGGGGTTTTCTCGGGCAGCGGCGGCTGGCTGGCGCAGGCGCTCAGCAACAGCAGGCAGCCGACGAGCAGGGCACGGATCATCCAGCAGCACCTTCGTGCAGGGGTTTGCGGGCAACCACATTGACCAGGGTTTCTTCCCGTTGGCCAAAGGGTTTCGGGCGGCGCAGGCCGAAGCGTTCGAGCAGCCCGAAATCCTTGGCACGGCTCCACCACAGATAGGGATAAGACACATTGCGCGGGGTGAATTCAAAACCCTGTCGGCGGATCATTTCCAGGTACTGCGCGGCGCTTTTCTGCACATGCATCGGGTGGCGGAACAGCCAGCGGATTACCCAGGTGTCGATGTAGGCCTCGGTGGATTCGGCGAACAGCAGGTAACCGCCCGGCTTGAGCACGCGATAGAACTCGACCAGGGCTTTTTCCTGTTCCACCAGGTGGTGAAAGGTCTGGTGGCAGAACAGCAGGTCGACGCTGGCATCGGCCACGTCCAGGGTCGCGCAGTCGCTGCCGATCAGCTCGACCTGCAAGCCCTGGTGCGCCGCTTCTTCGCTGCTGAGCCTGAGGCTGTGCGGGTCGGCGTCCAGGCCGATCAGGCGCCGCGGGGCGAACACCTGGCGCAGGTACTGGAACGACTTGCCCTGGCCGCAGCCGGCATCCAGCAGCACCGGGTTGCTCGGCGGCTGGTTGTCGAACAGGCGGCGCAGGTCGTTGATCGCCACCCGCAGCACATGGTGCTGCCAGGTATGGCTGCGCAGGAACCAGAAGCCGAAGCGGGTTTCCTCGACGTAGCTGGCGCTCAGGTACTGCGGCTGGGCGTCGCTCATGGAGCCTCCATGGCGCAGATTTCCGAGAGCATGCGCAGCCGGCGCTTGGGTTCGCTGACGAACGGGTTGCGTTCGTCCCAGGCATAACCGGCGAGGATCGAACTGATCATCCGGCGAATTTCCGGCGAGCTGCCCGGGTGGTAGATCACGTCCTGGAAGGTGCCGGCGTACCAGCCTTCGACGTAGCAGCGGAAGGTGTCGACGCCGCGCTTGAGGGGGGTGGCGAATTCGCTTTCCCAATCCACGCTTTCGCCCTGCAACTGCCGATGCAGCACGGCGGCGGCCATGCTCGCCGAACGCATGGCGATGGTCACGCCGGAGGAGAACACCGGGTCGAGGAATTCCGCGGCGTTGCCCAGCAGCGCGAAGCCCGGGCCGTGCAGGGTCTTGACGTTGGCCGAGTAGCCGCCGATGGCCCGCGCCGGGGTGTCCCAGACGGCGTTGTGCAGGACCTTGGCCAGGCTCGGGGTTTCCTCGATGAAACCGCGCAGGCACTGGTCCAGGTCGTCGCCACGACCGTCGAAATGCTCCTTGGCCGCCACCACACCGACCGAGCAGCGCCCGTTGCTGAACGGGATGGTCCAGAACCACACGTCGCGTTTGCTGGGGTGAGTGGTGATGAGGATCTTTTCCCGCTCAAAGGCCGGGCTGTCGATACGGTCTTCAATGTGGGTGAACACCGCCTGGCGGACCGGGAAGTTCGAGGGCGCCTCCAGGTCCAGCAGACGTGGCAGCACGCGGCCGTAGCCACTGGCGTCGAGGACGAAGTCCGCTTCCACGCGGTACTCGCTGCCGTCTTCGCGCAGGACCTGCAGCTGCGGCCTGGCCAGGTTGAAGTCGGCGCTGACGATGGCCTCGCCATAACGCAGTTCAACGCCTTGCAGGGCGGCCTGATCGGCCAGCAGCTTGTCGAAGTCGGCGCGTTGTACCTGAAAGGTGGTGGGCTTGCCCTCGCTGAAGGTGTCGCCGAAATCAAAAGCGCTGTAGCGCTCGCCCCAGGCGAACGCGGCGCCGTTCTTGCGCTGGAAGCCCGCGGCGTTGACCGCCTCGAGCATGCCGGCCTCTTCGACGAAATCCAGGCAGTGGGACAGCAGGCTTTCACCGATCGAAAACCGTGGGAAATGCTGGCGCTCGACGATCAGCACGTCGTGGCCTTTGCCCTTGAGCAGCGCGGCGGCGATGGCGCCCGATGGGCCAGCGCCGATCACCACAATCTGGCGGCGTTCCATTTCAACTGTTGGCACTGGGGCTCCTTGCCGGTTCGGCGATGTTCTGATTCAAAGGGACCAAAGGTGTTCGGTGCAGCCCGGCCAGGGCCGGCATCAGGGTGGCGATCAGGCCCATGAGCATCAGCGCGAAGTACAGCGCCGGGCTGATCAGCTGTTGTTGCAGCAGCAGGTTGAGAAAGACGATCTCGCTCAGCCCGCGAATGTTCAGCAGCAGGCTTTCCCGCCAGCGGCTGGCGCCCTTGAAGGAGGCGCCGGCCCAGCCCAGGCCGAGCCAGTTGCCGAGCAGCTTGCTGGCAATCGGCAACAGCAGCAAGGCCCCCAGCTGCACCCAGCCGAGGCTGTCCATGGCGCTGTGCACGTTGATCTGCACGATGCCGAACGTAAGGATCAGCGGGATGGCGATAAAGGTCTGCAAACGGCTCATCCAGGCTGCCTTTAACGGCAGCACCAGCGGCACCTTGAGGGCGGCCATGCACAGCAGGTAGCCGATGCCGAAAATCAGCGCGTTGAGCTTGTAGTGCTCGGCCACCACCAGCAGGCCGAAGAAACCCAGGCTGTGCAGCAGCGGTTGGCGCAGACCGAGGCCGCGCAGGAGCAGCGGCAGGCAGGCTCCGGCCAGTGGTAGCAGCAGGCTGCTCAGGTGCAGGCTGCCCTGGGCGATGCCGAACAGGGTCCAGCAACTGAGGTCGATGAGGATCGCGGTCTGTACCAGGCGTCGGGTGGCGAGCGGCGGGTAGTCGATGTGCCGCAGGTACAGGTACAGCACCGGAATCGCGGTAATGGCGAACAGCAGGCCGACCGCCAGGGAGCTCAGCCAGGGTTGCGCCGGCAACAGCCAGACCGCCGTGGCCAGGCCGCAGGCGAAGGGAATGGCGAAGCTCGGCAGGGCGATCTTCAGGCTCTGGCGGTCCAGGCGCAGGTCGATCACATCGCTGAGGATATGCCCCAGCAGCAGGGCGAAACTCAAGCCGTAGAGGTTCTTCAGCCAGGTTGGCGAGACCAGTTGGGCGCCACTCAGCTGCCAGTGTGGTTCGATCCAGAACAGCATCAGCAGCGGCAGGCCGAAGGTCGCCAGCAGCAACTGGCTGACGATCGGGATCAGGCCAAAACGGCTGCCGATACGGGTGGCGAGCGCGAACAGCAGCAGCGCCATGAGCCAGAACAGGGCGGTCATCACAGGACGGGCTCCGTAACGGGCTGGCGATGGCGCTGGCGACCGGCCCAGGGCGCCAGGATAAAACTGAAGGCCAGGCCCAGGCTCACCGACAAGCCGAAGTTGCTGACCGCCGGGGTGCTGGAGATCGCCAGCAGGCCGAACGACAGCCAGGTGGTCAGCGCTGCAAGTAAGGTGCCGAGCAGGCTCACGGCGGCCCCGCCGACCTGTTCGCGCATGAGGATGGCGTAGTCGACGCTGATGGCGGTCACCAGCAACAGGCCGAACAGGCTGAACAGGGTCAGCGGTTGCCCCAGCCAGCCCAGGCTGGCGAGGCTGCACAGGGCTGCCAGCAGCGGCAGGGCGACAAGGCGCAGGGCGCCACCGAGGCCGAACGGCAGGATCAGCAGCAAGACGATCAGCCCGCAGGAAGCGAGCTTGAGCTCGGCGGCGCTGACCTGGGTGGCGGCGAACACTTGGTTCAGCTCGCCCAGGCGGTCCACCAGTTGTACCCCCGGCAGATCCTGCGCCTGTATCCGCAGCAACTGCGGGTTGTTCAGCCCCTGCAGGCTGACCATCGCCGCCACGCCGTTATCGGTGGGGCCTAGCCACAGGGTGCGGTAAGGCTCGGCCAGCGGGCCTTGCAGGGCGCTGTCGATGTCTTCGTTGGGCAGCGCGCGCAATTGCGCGAGTTCCGCGTTCAGGGCCGCCACCGGGACTCCGAGATCCAGCAGCGGCTGCCAGTGCCGCGGCAGCGCGTCCAGGGCCTGGCGCAGGCGCTGTTGCTCGCTGGGCAGGCTTACCAGCTGGTTGAGCGACAGGTAGCCCTGGAGTTTCTCCAGGTTGACCAGTTGCTCCAGGCGCTCGCTCAGGGCGCCGAGGCGTTCGAGTAGCTGTGGCTGATCGGCGCCGCGCACCAGGAAGAACTGGCTGGTGGGCTGGTAGCCGGTGATCCGCGCAATGGCCTGGGCTTCGTTGAGCAGTTGTGGCGGCGCTCCGATCCACTGGCGGATATCGTTTTTGCTCTCCAGCTGCCACAGGCCGCCGGCGCAGAAGGCGATCACCAGCGCCAGCAGCCAGGGGCTGGACACGCGCTTGAGCAATTGCGTGCGCAGGTTCAGCAGCCACTCGGCTACGCGCAGCGGCCATTGCGCCGGTTGCAGTTCGACGCCGCGCAGCAGCGCCGGCAACAGGCACACCGCGCTCAGGTAGGCGCCCAGCAACCCGGCGGCGGAGAACACGGCGATCTGGGTCAGGGCCGGGAACGGCGTCCAGGCCAATGCCAGGTAGCCGATGCAACTGGTGGCCAGGCTCAGGCTCAGCCCCGGCAGGGTCAGGCGCAGCGCCGGCCAGCTGTGCCAGGGACGCAGGCTCCAGCTCTTGGACAGGTAGTGCAGTGGGTAGTCGACGGCGACGCCGATCAGGCTCGAACCCAGCACCAGGGTCATCACGTGCATATGGCCGAAGAGGGCGACGCAGGCCACCGCGCCGAACAGCATGCCCACCAGCACCGGCACGAACGCCAGCAACACCCGCCAGCGCCGGAAAGCCAGCAACAGCAGCAGGAGGATGCCGACGGTGGCACCGCCGCCGACCCAGGTGATCTCGCGGGAGGCCTGTTGCTGGCCGTTGGCGGCGTAGAGCAGGCCGCTGGCGGCCAGCAACTGGACGTCGGCCTGGGCGGCCTGTTCGCGGCTGTGCTGGAGCAGGGTCGCCACCTGCAGCGGCAGTTGCATGTCAAAGGCGTTGCCGGTGGTGCGTGCTCGCAGCAGCACCCAGCTCTTGCCGTCGGCATCGGCGACCAGGGTGCCGCTGCCGATGTCCAGTTGCACCGCGCCACGTTGCGGCTGGCTGTTCTGGATGCGTCCGGTCAGGCCCAGCCAGTCGTCCTGGCTCGGGACCAGGCTGAAACTGCTGAAGGGGTCGAACAGCGCCTGGACGCGTTGCTGGATAAAAGCGTCGGGGTGCTCGATCAACTGCTGGCGGTCGGCGGCGCCAAGCATCGCCAGGCGCCCTTGCAGCAATTGCGTGCGCAGCGCCGGCAGGTCGGCCTGCAGGTTCCACTGGACTTTCTCGAACAGCCCGCTGGCCTGCCATTGCTCACCCAGGCGCTGGGCCATGGCGATGGCCTGCTGGCGCTCGGCGTGGCCCACCAGCACCAGCATTTCGCGGTTCAGCGGCTCCTGCATGCGTTGCTCGGCCTTGAGCTCCAGGGCATCGGGGTCGGTGCCCGGCACCAGCTCCATGAGGTTGGCCGACAGCGGCGCGCCATGACGCCATTGCCAGCCGGCCAGGGCCAGCACGGCCACCAGCAGGAGCAGGAACAGCCGCGGCCACCAGCGCTCACTCGGCAAAGTCATGTTGCTCCGCGTCGCTCAACGGCTGGTTGCTGATGCTGTCGTGCATCTGCAGCACGGTGCTGTCGCCCTGGGTTTCCAGCAGCTCGATGCGCTGCACCAGTTCGCCACCGTCGATGTTGATCTGGTTGAACACCTGCTTGAGCAGCAGCGAACGTGGGGTCAGGGTCAGTTTCCAGGCCTTGGCGTCGCCGGCCAGGGCCAGCTCGAAGTCCCGTTGCAGGCCGCTGCTGTCGCCTTGCAGCACGGCGAGGAACAGGCGGTTCTGTTCGGCCCCGGCGCTCTTGTTCGGCAGCATTTGCCAGCCGCTGCCCTCCCGGCGGGCGATGCCTTGGCCGGTGATGCGGTAGTCCTGTTGCAGCGGTGTTTTCAGCAGCCACAGCAGGCCATGGTTTTTCGCCAGGACGAAGCTGCCCTTGCTGGTCAGCGGCTGGGGCAGGGCGCGCAGGTGTTTCTCCTGGACGAAGCTGCCGTGGATCACCTCGGGCTTGGCCAGCTGGTCGCTGAGCTGTTGCAGGTCGAAGGCATTGGCCAGGCCCGGCATCCCCAACAGCACGAACACTGTAGGAGCGAGCTTGCTCGCGAAAGAACGCAGAGCACCGCGGGGTGACAGGTAACGTGCGTAATGATTGACGATTTTCGCGAGCAAGCTCGCTCCTACAGGAAGTGGACGCGTCATGGCAGCGATCTCTCGACGGCATCGGTGAACACCTTGGGCGAGGCCAGTTGCATCTCGCGGCTGGCGATCTCCACCGCCACCTGCACCGAGCTGGCGCGGGTCAGGCGTTCGCCGGTTTCCAGGTCGCTGATCAGGTAGTTGATCTTCAGGCGGTTTTCCCACTCCACCAGGCTGGCGCGGACCTTGAGCTTCTGGCCGAACACTGCGCCGCGCACATAACGCAGTTGCAGGTCGATCACCGGCCAGGCGTAGCCGGAATCGCGCATCTGCTGGTAGTTGTGGCCGAGCTTGTCGAGCAGGGCGCAGCGCGCCACTTCCAGGTACTTCACGTAATGCCCGTGCCAGACCACATGCATGGTGTCGACGTCGAAAAACGGCACCTGGATCTCAGTGTCCGCGTGCAGCACGCCCCGACTACGCATGCAGCCTCCAGTGTTGCTCGGCAATGCGTTGCAGGCACAGGCGCAGTTCGCCTTCCAGGGCGCGGTCCTCGATCACCGGCGGGAAGTCCTTGGCCAGCTCTTGGTGCATGGCGGCCAGGGCCGGCGGCAACGGCCGCGCGTCCTCGGCCCGGCCGCGCAGCCAGACGCCCTGGTTGGCGGCCAGCAGGGTAGCGGCGGCGACCTGTTCGGTCAGCTCCAGCACGCGGATTGCATCGCGGGCGGCGATGGTGCCCATGCTCACCTTGTCCTGGTTATGGCATTCGGTGGAGCGCGAGAACACGCTGGCCGGCATAGTGTTTTTCAGCGCTTCGGCGGTCCAGGCGCTGGTGCCGATTTGCACCGCCTTGAAGCCGTGGTTGATCATGGCGCGGTCCGCCGGGGCGCCGGACAGGTTGCTCGGCAGGCCGTGGTTGTAGCGCTCGTCCACCAGCAGCGCGAGCTGGCGGTCCAGCAGGTCGGCGACGTTGGCCACCAGGTTCTTCAGGCTGTCCATGGCGAAGGCGATATGCCCGCCGTAGAAGTGCCCGCCGTGCAGCACGCGTTCGGCTTCGGCGTCGATGATCGGGTTGTCGTTGGCGCTGTTCAGCTCGGTCTCGATGAAGCCACGCAGCCAGCCCAGGCTGTCGGCCAGCACGCCCAGCACATGGGGCGCGCAACGCAGCGAGTAGCGGTCCTGCAGGCGGTGCAACGGTGCGGTCGGCGCGTCGATGGCCAGGTCCTGGCGCAGCCAGGCGGCGACTTGCATCTGCCCCGGGTGCGGCTTGGCGGCGAACAGGCGCTCGTCGAAGTGCTCCGGGTTGCCCTGCAAGGCGACTACGTTCAGCGCGGTGATGCGCGTGGCCAGTCGCAGCAGGTAGTCGGCGCGGGCGAAGGCCAGGCAGGCCAGGCCGGTCATCACCGCGGTGCCGTTCATCAGCGCCAGGGCTTCTTTCGGGCGCAGCACCAGCGGCTCCCAGCCCAGCTCGCGGTGCACCTCGGCCGAGGTCCGGCGCTCGCCGCGGAACATCACCTCACGCTCGCCGGACAGGGTCGCGGCCACGTAGGACAACGGCGTCAGGTCGCCGCTGGCGCCCACCGAACCTTCTTCGGGGATCAGCGGCAGGATGTCGTGTTCGAGGAACGCCTGCAGGCGCTCCAGCAGTTCCACGCGCACTCCGGACACGCCATGGCACAGCGACTGCAAGCGCGCCGCCAGTACCGCGCGGGTGGCTTGCGCGTCCAGCAGCTTGCCCAGGCCACAACCGTGGAAGGTGTACAGATGACGGGGCAGCGCCTCGACGTGCTGCAGCGGCACCGCGACCACACAGGAGTCGCCGTAGCCGGTGGTCACGCCGTAGATCACGCCTTCCTTGTCCAGCAGCGAATCGAGGAATTGCGCGCCCTTGGCGATGCGCTGGCGGAATGCGCTGTCGCCTTGCAGTCGGGTCGGCGCCTGACGGTTGGCCAGGGCCAGCACGTCTTCGATGCGCAAAGGGAGTTCGCCGAAGGTTACCGGCTCAAGCGGATGCGTCGTCATCGGTCTTCCAGAAAGGGTAAAAGTTGAACCATTGTTGGGGCGCTTCGAGGCAGTACTGGCCCAGGCGCTCGGCGTAGCGGGCAGTCCACTGGGCGATGACCTGTTCGCGGTCGCTGCGCTTCCACGCCACGGCCTCGGTGAAGGGTTCGAGGAACACTCGATAGCGGCCATTGTTCTTCAGGCACAGCAGCAGGTTGACCGGGCATTTCAGCAGGCCCGCCAGCAGCCACGGCCCTTGTGGGAAGGGGGCCGGATGGCCGAGGAAATCCACCCGTACGTTGCGCCCGCCATGCAGCGGTACACGGTCGCCGGCAATCGCCAGCCACTCACCGCGATCCAGGCGCTGGCTCAGTTGCAGCATGACCGCCGGATCCAGCTCGCTGACCTGGATCAGCCGCAGGTTGGTGGCCCCGGCCTCGCCCAGCAGGCGATTGAAACGCTCGGCGTGCTTGGTGTGCACCAGCACGTTCATGGTGACCTTTTCGCCCAGCTCGGCCAGGGCGCGGCAGACTTCCAGGTTGCCCAGGTGCGCGCCCACCAGCATCTGTCCGCGGGTGCCGCGCAACTGGTCGCGCAGCCGGGCCGGGTCGACGATCTCGATCTGTTCCAGGCGCAGCTTGCCGTTCCACACGTCGAGCTTGTCCAGCAGGGAATCGGCGAATGCCATGAACTGGCCGAAGACCCGCCAGTGGCTGGGACGCAGCTCGGCCTTGCCGCTCCAGTCGGCCAGGCGCTGCTGGTACAACCAGGCGCTGCGGCGGGCACCGCGGCCGAACAGGAAGAAATAGAACACGATGATGTACAGCACCGGGCTCAACACCCGGCGCCCGAGCACGCGCACGCCGAAGGCGGTGAGCTTCATCAGCCAGAAGCTGCCGCGCTCTTTGTGCTCGGCCCAATGTTGCTTGTCCTGCTTGTCGTGTAGCGCCGTCATGCTTGCCACCGTCGCCAGAGGATCAGCGGCGCGCGCAGCAACATGCCGAAGAACAGCCGGGCGTGCATGCTGGAGATCAGCAGGTTGTCGTGGAACAGGCGAAAGTGCGACAGGCCATCCGCCGGGTAACGGACCTGGGTCGGCAACCAGCGCATCGGCTGGTTGCGCCAGGCCAGGCGCACCAGGATATCGGTGTCGAAATCCATGCGCTGGCCGATCTTCACCGAGTCGATCAGCGCCAGGATGGGCGGCAGGGGGTAGACCCGGAAGCCGCACATGGAGTCGGGGATCTGCAACGACAGGGTATTGATCCAGACCCAGACGTGGGTCAGGTAGCGCGCGTAAAAACGGCCTTTGGGCACGCTGGCGTCGTACTGTGGATAACCGCAGACCAGCGCTTCGGGGTGGGTGCGGGAGGTGGCGATAAAGTTATCCACATCGCGCAGGTCGTGCTGGCCGTCGGCGTCCACTTGCAGGGCGTGGCTGAAACCCAGGCGCGAGGCTTCGCGCAGCCCGGCCATGACCGCGCCGCCCTTGCCCTGGTTGACCGCGAGCTTGACCAGGAACACCTGTTCGCGCTCGGCCAGCTGCTCCAGCACGGCGGCGCAGGCCGGGCTGCTGGCGTCGTCCACCAGCACGCAGGGCAGGCCGCTGGCGAGCAGGGCGTCGACCACCGTCGGCACGGCGGCTTCATGGTTGTAGACCGGGATCACGGCGCAGGGGTTATGCATGGGGGTTGCCTCCCGGGCGTCCGCTGCGCGGCCGATCGCAGCCTTCGGCAGCGGCTACAAGAAGCCGCTGGGGGCTGCGCTTGCCTGGGGTCAATAACTTATCCACAGGTGTTCTCCAGCAGGATGCGGCCGCTGGAGCAGGCGGCGCTGTCATTGCGATAGGCGAAGTAGAGTTTGCCGCGCTCATGATCGAAGCGCAGGTGCAATTGCACCTGGTCGCCGGGGCGCACCAACTGCTGGAACTTCAGCACTTCCATGCCGGCAAAGCGCCCCGGCAGATCGAGCAACTGCTGGCCCAGCGCCAATGCCCAGTCCACCTGGACCACGCCCGGCAGCACCGGGGTCTGGGGGAAGTGGCCACTGAAGTAGGCCAGGTCCGGCGGGATTGCCAGTTGCAGGCTCCATTCGCCGTCGGCCTCGAGCTGTTCCAGCACTTCCGGCGCCCGTGGGCGCGGGGCCAGCAGCAGGGCTTCGATGTCGGCCTGGGGCAGCTTGCCCTGGCTGTTCAGGGGCAACTGGCGCAGCAGGCGCCAGCGGCGCGGGAGCGCCAGGGCCTCGCAATGCTGGCTCAGGTGCTGGCGCAGCGCTTGCGTGAGGGCCCGACGACCCTGATTGCGCAAGGCGTGCAGGCCTTGTTCGCTGAGGACCAGCAGCGCGCCGAGGGAAGCGCGGTTTTCCCGGACCACCCCAAGGCGCGCTTCGGCGACCCAGGCATGCTCGGCCAGGGCCTGTTCCAGCATCGGCAGGGAAATGCGTTTTTCTTCCAGCTTGACGATCCGGTCCAGGCGCCCGAGCAGCTCGAAACGCCCATCGGCGGCGATGCACGCGGCATCGGCGGTGTGTTCGATATGCCCGGCCGGCAGGTAGGGCGAAGCGATCAGCAAGGCGCCGTCGCTGTCCTGGCTCAACTCGACCCCAGCGAAGGCTTGCCACAGGCTGTCGCCCTGGCGCCAGGCGATGCCGCCGGTTTCCGAGCTGCCGAGGATCTCCGTTGGCCATTGTCCAAGGCGCTGGTGCAGGCCTTGCGCGGCGTCGGCAGGCAGTGCGCCGCCGGAGGAAAACACCCGGCGCACCGGGCTCAGGGCCGGCCAGTCGAGGTTGTCGCCCATGCGCTTGAGCAATGCCGGGCTGGCGACCCAGGCAAAGGCCGGGTGTTCGCGGCTGGCGCGCTGCAGGTCTTCCGGGAACGGCAGTTGCCGACGCACGAAGGTGCGCCCGGCGCAGAGCGGCCAGAGCACACGGAACAGCAGGCCGTAAATATGTTGGGTGGCGACGCTGCCGATGATGCAGGCCTGGCCCAATCCCTCGCCCCACAGTTGCTCCAGGGCCTCGACTTCGTTGGCCAGCTGGCGCAGGGATTTGTCGATGCGCTTGGGTTCGCCGCTGGAGCCGGAGGTGCACAGGCTTAGGCGGCAGCCGTCGAGATCCAGTTCGGCGGCGGGCAATGGTGGCTGGTCGAAGTCGGCCAAGTGGGCATCGCCCGGCTGGTCGGTCAGCCACAGATCGACCTGGGTCGACCAGCGTTGCCGGGTCTGCAGTTGCAGGTCGGCGGGCAGCAGTACGCTGACCCCGGCGCGCCAGGCGCCGAGCAGGGCGATGGCCAGTTCGGCGGCATCTTCCAGGTGCAGGGCCAGGCGCTGTACGCCCCTGGTCTGCAAGCCCGCGGCCAGGCTCAGGGCCTGGTGCCGCAGGTGGCTGTGATCGAGTGCCGGTTCGACCGTGACGGCCCGTTCCGGCAGCGACTTGAGCAGCAGCTGCTCAAGTTTTATCCAATTCATGCGCGGCCTCGTACGCGTTGTCGTAACAGCCATTCAATGGCAAACAGCAAACCCATCAACCCGTAGGAGATCAGGCCGTTGTACAACGTCCACCAGCTCAGCGGCGCCCATAGGGTCAGGGCCGCGGCGAGCAATCCGTTACAGAGGAAAAACACACTCCAGGCGACAGTCACCTGGCGGGTATAGCGAATCGCCTTTTCCGGTAGCGCAGGCTCGCTGAGGCGGGCCAGGCGTTCAGCCACCGGCGGACCGAATTTCAGGCTCAGGCCGAACAGCGTGAGCATGAAGCCGCTGATCAGCACCGGGTACCAGCGCAGTAACAACGGGTTATCGAACAGCGCCAGCAGCAGGCAGAAGACCAGGGCGGCGCCCGCCATCCACAGGCTGCCGGGGCGCCGTTCGCCGGTCAGTGCCCGGGCCAGCCACAGGCCGCCGAGCAACAGGCCGAACTGCCAGGGAGCGAAATGCTCCATGCCGAAATACACCGCAAAGGGATACAACAGGCCCGCCAGCAGCAGGCCAAGGCCGATCAGCCGGCTCATGCGGCCGGCTGGACCAGACGGTATACCGCCTCGACCACGTCATTGACGGTACGCACCGACTTGAATTCCTCGGCGGCGATTTTCTTGCCGGTCTTGCGCTTGATGTGATCGATCAGGTCGACGGCGTCGATGCTGTCGATTTCCAGGTCCTGATACAGATTGGATTCCAGGTTTACGCGTTCCGGTTCCAGTTCGAAGAGTTCCACCAGGGCATCACGCAGGGTGTTGAAGATGTCGTCACGAGTTTGCATGGTCCGGTCTCAAGCTGCCTGTTTTGCAGTGACGAACGCCGCAAGGCTCGCCACGTTGGTGAAGTGATTGCGGGTGTCCTTGGCGTCGGCGTCGATCTTGATGCCGTAGCGTTTCTGGATCGCCAGGCCCAGCTCCAGGGCGTCGACCGAGTCCAGGCCCAGGCCTTCACCGAAGAGCGTCTGCTCGTTGCCGATGTCTTGCACGCTGATGTCTTCGAGGCCCAGGGCATCGATGATCAGCATTTTAATTTCCTGGTGCAGATCGCTCATCTTCGGCGAGCTCCTTAATGAAGTAGTGATGCAAATAATCGTTGAGCTTGCGCGAGGCCTGCGGTGCGGGGCCTTGGGCGGCAAAGGCATACGGGTCTATATCGGCTCCGACGCGAAAACTGAAGTGCACACGGCGCATCGGGATGCGATACCAGGGTTCGGCCTTGGTCAGGGTGGTCGGGCTGACCTTGATGACCACCGGGGTGATGATTCTCGCACCCCGCAAGGCGATTGCCGCGCCCCCCCGATGAAAGGCCGGCGCCTGGCCCGGCGGGGTGCGGGTGCCTTCGGGGAAGATCACCAGGGTCTGGCCGTTGCGCAGGGCTTCGCCGGCGGCGTCGAGCATGTCCATGCTGCCGTCGTTGCTGATGTATTCGGCTTCGCGTATCGGGCCGCGAGTGAACGGGTTCTGCCACAGGCTCTGCTTGACCACACAGTTGGCGTTGCGCACCAGGCCGATGAGGAACACCACGTCGATCAGCGACGGGTGGTTGGCGATGATCATTTGTCCGGGGCGGCCGAGCTTTTTCGCGCCTTCGACGTCATAGGTCAGCACGCCGCTGCGGGCCATGAACCGGATGAACAGCCAGAACAGCCGGCCAATGGTGCGCCGTGCGCGCTGGCGATGCGCTTCGGCGTCGCCGGGCAGGCAGGCGAGCAGCGGGAAAATCACCAGGCGCAGGCACAGGCCACCCAGGCCGAACAAGGCGAAGCTCGCCGCGGTGGCGACCAGGCGCCAGTAGTAGGCGTCGCGGGGTTTTGTGTTTACAGGTTGCGTTGCCAGTTCCATACACGGTTCTTCCAGGCATGTTGGCAAAAGGTTTGCTCGCCGAGCAGGGTACGCAAGAGATTCAGGGCATGGGGCCACTCGGCGCGTGGCGCTTCCTCGGTGGCGGTATCGAGCGTCAGTTGCCACTCTTTGCCGGGGGTCAGCAACAGGCCCACCGCATAGGGGAACGGCACGTCGTCGATCCAGGTGGCATAGGCGGCGGGCGGCTGCTCTTCGGTGACCACCAGCAGCACCGCTGGGGCGCCTTCCTCAAGCAGCGCCGCGGCCTCTAGCATGCCATGTTCGAGGCCGTCGCCGGCAGCGGCGAGGGCAGTCATTTCGCTGGTCTCGCCACGCATGATCGACCACAGGCCGATCACCGCGTTGTGCACCGAGAGGCTGAACTGGGTCGGGGACAACGGCTGGTCGGCCGCCAGGTCGCTGAGGATGTCGAAGGTGCGCGGCGTTTCGCCATGCCGGGAAATAAAGACCAACGGTAGCTGTTCCAGGCCTTCGGCCAGCGGCCAGCCCACGCTGAAGGCCATGCGGGCCAGACGGCTGAGGCGCCGGCGCTGCATGGCCGGTAGAAACGACACGTCCGGGGCCGCATCACTGCTCTGGAGCACGACCGGTTGTCGGCTCCAGGCCTGCCAATCGTCCACGCTTTCGAGCCCAGGGGCCCACGCGCGCCATTGAGCGATGTTGAAGTTGATCACTTGAAAATTCATCCCGCCCCTGCGGGCTTACTTGACGTGGTCAGGCGTTTCGATCGCGACTCACCTGCCACGGAGCTACAGCCGAGTGGCGCGCATTATCCCGGTGTGACTGGCTGGTAGCAAACATTGGTTATGTTTCGCTCAGTGAAAATGACCCGCTCGACAGCAGAAAAGTGTCATTTGGCCATTATCGAATGGTACAGGTCGGGAGCGCGGGGACTTTACAAGAAAGTCTAGGCTGATTCTGGCCACTGGAACTGGTTTGGCGGTCTGCCGTCAGCGAGGTAGCGAAGCGGCGGCACTGGCTACTACACTCGGTGATCTTTGATGCAGGGAGGTTCTGACATGCGGCGCGTGGTGTTCAATCAGAAAGGGGGAGTCGGCAAGTCGAGCATTGCCTGCAATCTGGCGGCCGTAAGCGCCAGCGAGGGGTATCGCACACTGCTGGTGGACCTGGATGCCCAGGCCAACTCCACTCAATACCTCACCGGCCTGACCGGCGACGACATCCCCATGGGGATCGCCGACTTCTTCAAGCAGACCCTGTCTTCCGGACCGTTCTCGAAGAAGAATCAGGTCGATATCTACGAAACGCCGTTCGACAACCTGCATGTGGTGACGGCCACCGCCGAGCTGGCGGATCTGCAGCCCAAGCTTGAGGCGAAGCACAAGATCAACAAGCTGCGCAAACTGCTGGACGAGTTGGCCGAGGACTACGACCGGATCTACCTGGACACCCCGCCGGCCTTGAACTTCTATGCGGTTTCGGCGCTGATTGCTGCCGATCGCGTATTGATTCCTTTCGACTGCGACAGCTTTTCCCGCCAGGCGCTGTACGGCCTGCTGGCGGAAATCGAAGAGCTCAAGGATGACCACAATGAGGATTTGCAGGTCGAGGGTATCGTGGTCAACCAGTTCCAGGCCCGCGCCAGCCTGCCCCAGCAAATGCTCGATGAACTGATCGCCGAGGGCCTGCCGGTATTGCCGGTGTACCTGGCCAGTTCGGTGCGCATGCGCGAATCCCACCAGGCCAGCCTGCCGCTGATCCACCTCGACCCCCGGCACAAGCTGACCCAGCAGTTCGTCGACCTGCACAACCTGCTGGAAAGCGCCTGACCTTCTTCCGTAGGAGCGGGGCCTGCCCGCGATGAGTGCCTGACATTCAACATCGTCGTCGGCTGTCAGACCGTTATCGCGGGCAAGCTTCGCTCCTACAGTTCAAGGCGATTTCGAAATAGCGATCAGATGCCCTGGCTACGCAGCCAGCTCATCAGCTGCGGTAACGGGAAGGCGCCACTCTGGCGTGCCACTTCCCGTCCGTTCTTGAACAGAATCAGGCTCGGAATCGAGCGAATTCCCAACTGCGCCGACAATTGCTGATTGGCCTCGCTGTCGAGCTTGGCCAGCCGGCACTTGCCTGCCAATTGCGCCGCCGCCTGCTCGAACACCGGCGCGAAGGATTTGCACGGCCCGCACCAATCCGCCCAGACATCCACCAGCAACGGCAGGTCGCCCTTGATCTGGCTGGCGTAGTCGCCTTGTTTCAACTCGAAAGGCTGGTTCAGTAACACCTGGCCTTTACAGCGTCCGCATTTGGGCTGATCGCCCAGGCGCTCGGCGGGGATGCGGTTCAACCCATTGCAATGGGGGCAGGGGATCAGCAGTGGATCGGACATGAGGGGGGCTCCAGGGTAAGTGGCCAATAGCTCCGATCTGGAGGCTGTGGACCGGTTTATCAAGCTGTTGCATGCGCTCATACATCTTTGCACGGCAACCGCAGGCTCGGTTCTAGGCTGGAGAGAGACGATGCTCCGTGCCATTGGTCCGAGAGCATTTATAGCAACTTGCGATAAGTTGTCTCACCCTCTAGGCTGCCATAGCAGTATGCGATAAGGACTTTGCATGCGTGTAATCACGGCTAAACGAATTTGGGATGCCAAGGAAAAATGGCCGCACTCGGCCAAGGCGTTGGATGATTGGTATCGCGCGCTTAAACGCAATCGGCTTGCGGATTTTGCCGCGATGAAGGCGATGTTTCCGGCGGTGGACAAGGTCGGGCCGCTGCATGTGTTCGATATCGGTGGCAACAAGATACGGCTGATTGCATTGGTCCGTTACACGACGCAAAAGCTCTATATCCGCCATGTGTTGGACCACCGTGAATATGACCGGGGTAAGTGGAAGGAGGATCGAGGATGAGTGCATTGATCGAGCAAGTGGCCGAACACTGGCAGTTCGTTGCGCCGTTGCTGCGCAAGCCAAAAACCGAGGCGGACTACGACAGGCTGGTTCAGGCCCTTGACGAGTTGCTGGACCTGACAGGGGAAGACGAGGCCCATCCTCTCAACAGCCTGGTGGACATCATCGGGGACTGGATCGAAGCCTACGATCTTGAACATCGCCCGATGCCTGTCGCCAGCGGAGTAGATGTGTTGCGCTACATGATGCGCGAACACGGCCTGACCCAGAGCGACCTGCCCGGTGTCGGCGCGCAGTCGGTAGTCTCGGAGATCCTGAGCGGCAAGCGTCAGCTCAACCTGCGGCAGATCCGCTGGCTGGCCGAACGTTTCAAGGTCTCGATGGAAACCTTTATCTGACCCCTCAGGACGAGCAACTGATTTCCAGGTGCTTGCCCCATTCGGGCGGGCGTTCGGCGTAGCTGTCCATGCCGGCCTGTTGTTTGAACGGCTTGCTCAGTACCGCGTGCAGGCGGCGCACCTCGGAGTAGTCCCCTTGTTCGGCGGCGTCGATGGCCTTCTGTGCCAGGTAATTGCGCAGGATGTACAGCGGGTTGACCGCGTGCATGCGTTCCCGGCGCAGCTCCTGACCCTGGATCGAATCACGGGCGACCCGGGCCTTGTACAGATCGGCCCAGGTATCGAAGCCCTGGCGGTCGACGAAGTCGTCGCGCAGCCGGGCCACGGCCAGTTCCGCCGGCTCATCCCCCAGGCGACGGAAGAACAGGCTGTAGTCCACGCCGCTGCCCTGCATCAGTTGCAGCAGCCGTTCCACCAGCTTCTGATCCTCGTCTTCGGCGCTGGTCAGGCCGAGGCGGCGGCGCATCAGGTCCAGGTAATGGGCCTGGAACAGCGGCAGGAACAGGCCGAGGGTTTCCCGCAGGGCCTCGACACTGATGAAGGGCGTCAGCGCCTGGGCCAGGGCGCTGAGGTTCCACTGGCCGATCGGCACCTGGTTGCTGAACGAGTAGCGCCCCTGGTCATCGGAATGGTTGCAGATGAAATGCGCATCGAAATCGTCGAGGAAGGCGAACGGCCCGAAGTCGAAGGTCACGCCGAGGATCGACATGTTGTCGGTGTTCATCACTCCGTGGCAGAAACCGTAGGCCTGCCATTTGGCGATCAGTTCGGCATTGCGCTCGACCACTTCGCGGAACATCGCCAGGTAGGGTTCGGGCTGCTCCAGGCACTCGGGGAAGTGCATGGCCAGCACGTGCTCGCCCAGCTGTTTCTGCTGCTCGGGGCGTTTTGTGTAATAGAAGTATTCGAAGTGGCCGAAGCGGACATGGCTGGGCGACATGCGCAGCAGCATCGCCGCGCGCTCCTGCTTCTCGCGCCAGACCGGGGTGTCGGAGCCGATCACGCACAGCGCCCGGGTGGTCGGAATACCCAGGGCGTGCAGCGCCTCGGAAGCCAGGAACTCGCGGATCGACGAACGCAGTACGGCGCGGCCATCGCCCATGCGCGAGTAGGGGGTCTGGCCGGCGCCCTTGAGGTGCAGGTCCCAGTGCTCGCCGGCGGCGTTGTACACCTCGCCCAGCAGCAAGCCGCGACCATCGCCCAACTGAGGGTTGTAGGAGCCGAACTGATGCCCGGAATAGACCATCGCCCGGGGCTCTGCTTCGGCCCACAGCTTGTGCCCGCCAAACAGTTCGGCGAACACCGGGCTTTGCGCGGCCTCGGGGTCCAGGTCCAGCAGCGCCATGGCCGCCGGGCTGGCCACCACCAGGCGTGGGCGGTCGATCGGCTCGGGCAGCACATGGGTTGAGAACGCATCGCCCAGGCGGGCGAAGCGATTGTCGAAGGTCAGTTCGTCGAGGGCTTTCAACGGCCATCTCCAGCAGAATGTCCGAGCATTCTGCTAGGGATAGCGTCCTTAGTCGAGCCTGCTGGGAGGCGGTTCCTGCAGCGGTTTGCCGTCGGGCAGCGGGACAATGGTCTTGGTCTCCGGCTCGATGGGCACCATCTTGTATTCCTGGCCATGGAGGTTCTTCAGGTAGACCTCCATCTGGCGGAACGAGATGTTGATGTGCTGCTTCTTGAACTCGCGGTTGATGAAGCGGTTGACCTCGTCGAGCACCGGGTTGCGGTCCCCCAGCTCGCGCACGTGCATGCGCAATTCGTGGTCCAGGGTGCTTTCGCCGAAGTTGAGGAAGTACACATGGGGCTCGGGTTCTTTCAGTACCCGCGGGTTATCGCGGGCCGCCTTGAGCAGCAGTTCCTTGACCAGGTCCAGGTCCGAGCCGTAGTCGACGCCGAGCTTGAGGGTCACCCGGGTGACGGTGTCGGTCAGCGACCAGTTGATCAGTTGCCCGGTGATGAAGGTCTGGTTCGGGACGATGATGTCCTTGCGATCGAAGTCGGTGATGGTGGTGGCGCGGATGCGGATCCTGCTCACCGTGCCCGACAGGTTGCCGATGGTGATGGTGTCGCCGATGCGCACTGGCCGCTCGAACAGGATGATGATGCCGGAGATGAAGTTGGCGAAGATCGCCTGCATGCCGAAGCCCAGGCCCACCGACAGCGCAGCCACCAGCCACTGCAACTTGTCCCAGCTGACGCCGAGGGTCGACAGGGTCGAGACGAAGCCGACGCCGGCAATCACATAGGACAGCAGCGTGGTGGTCGCGTAGGCGCTGCCCTGGGCCAGGTTCAGCCTGGACAGCACCAGCACCTCCAGCAGCCCCGGCAGGTTGCGCGCCAGGGCGAAGGTGATGCCGACGATGATCAGCGCGCCGAGCATGTCGCCGATGCTGATGGGCACCATGCTCATGTTGGCGCCGGTGCCGCTGGTGTATTCGTAGAGGGTGATGTTGTCCAGGTAGGAGAACACGCTGATCAGGTCCGACCAGACCCAGTACAGCCCGGCCATGAAACCACCGAGCAGGGCCAGGCGGATCAGGCGCAGGGACTGTTCGTTGACCTTCTCGATGTCCAGGGTCGGCTCTTCGACCACCGCTTCGCCGTCGCCGCTTTCCTTGGCGGCCTGGCGTTTGGCCAGGGCCCGCTGGTAGGCCAGGCGCCGGGCGGCGACGCCCAGTCCACGGACAAAAGTGGCTTCGATCACCAGCCAGAACATCAGCAGGTACAGGGTATTGATCAGGCGGTCGCTGAGCTTCAGCGCGGTGTAGTAGTAGCCGAAGCACACGGCGATGAACAAGGCGATCGGCAGCGCGGTGAACAGCACCGCCACCGCCTTGCGGAACAGCGAGGCGTTCTGGTGCGTCGGGCTGCTCAGCAGCAGGCGGCTGAGCAGCCAGGCCATCAGGGCGTAGCAGGTCAGGACCACGGCGATGCCGAGCACGTCATCGGCCAGCGCCGCCGGTTGATGTTCGGCCACGGCGACCACGGCCACCAGGGCCATGACCACCAGCCCGAGGCGGCGGATCCAGCCCTGGAGGAATTCGACCTGGGGCTTTTCCCAGCGAAAGTGCAGTTCCGCCACGCCGCCGGGGGCGAGGATCCGGTAGGCGGTATAGAACACCAGCCAGGCCTGGGCCATCTGCAACAACGCCGCGCCGAGGTTGGCGTTCTGTCCGCGGGCGTCGATCTGCAAGGCCAGGCCGCACAGCGCCAGGCCAAGGGCGACCGGCATCGCCAGCAGGATGTTGACCAGGATCGCCTGCGGCGTGTGCCATTGGCTGTCGCGCTTGAAGTGACCGATGTCCTTGTGAACCTTGGTCAGGCGCTGGTACAGGTTCTTGCGCCGCCACAGCAGGGCCGCGATCAGGAGCAGCAATGGCAGGAACAGCAGCGGCCGTTGCGCCAGGCCGTCGGCCAGCTCGCTCAGGCTGGACGACCAGGGCAGGGTGGTGACCTGTTTTTCCAGGCGCAGCGGCACAGCTTGCAGCCATTCGCCGTCCAGCGGCTTGTTGCTGGGAATCCAGAACATCTGTTCGTCGAGGGTCGCGCGCAGGCTTTGCGAGGTGCTCAGCAGCTGCTTCTGATTGAGCTGCAGGGTGATGGATTCGTTGAGCAGGGCGCTCAGCTCGCGGCTCAGGCGTTCCAGCAGGTCGGCACGGGTGATGGCCAGGTCCAGCAGGGTTTTGCGCAGCTGCGGGGTGATTTGCTCGGACGGTTGGGTCGCCAGCAGGTTGTCGACATAGCTGCTGGGGCTGCTGATCAGTTCGCGTTGCTGGTTGACCTCGAACTGATACAGGCGGATGTCGGCGATCTGGTCCGCCAGGTCGCGGTCGAGCCGCAGGTGCGGCAGCGCCTGCTTCTGTTTATAGAGGATCTTCGACAGCAGCAGGCTGCCCTTGAGCACGCTGATCTGTTCGTCCAGCGCGGCATCGCTCTGGGTCACGCTGTCGAGTTGCTGCTTGGTCTGCAGGTTCTGCTGGGTCAGCTCATTGAGGCGGTCAGTGCTTTTGAGCAGGTAGTCGGAGAGCTTCAGGTTGGCCGCGCTTTCGGTGGCCAGGAGGCTGCTGCTGCCGGCCTTTTGCGCTTCGATCGATTGCTGGGTGACGGTTTCCTGGGACTGGGCCAGGCGCTTCTGGTTGATCAGGGTCTGCAGGTCCTGGATTTCCTGCTCCAGGCGCGCGGTCTTTTCCATCAGCAGGTCATGCTGGCTGTTGCCCAGGTCCTGCAGCTGGCTGTTGCCGGCCAGCTCCTGGCGGCGCAACGGGATCAGCGCGTTGATGGCCGCCAGTTCGGCATTGAGCTGATTGCGCTGGTCGGCGTTGATCGGCTTGCCGGAGTCCTTGCCGTTCTTGAGGATCGTATTGATCTGCTGGGTGCGGGTCTGGCTGCTGCTGATCTCGGCCTGGGCGCGTTCGGGGCGGGTCTGCGCGGTAATGGCCAGGCTGTTGGCCTCGGCCAGGGCTTTCTGCATGTCGCCCTGCTGGGTGGTGCGTTCGGTCAGCAGTTGTTCGAGCTGCGACACCGGCAGGTTGGCATAGCGCTGGGCCACCGGCACCACCTTGGTGGCTTTCAGGCGGGTCAGCTCGCGCTGGTTTTCGCTGGTCTGGCGCGGTGCATTGCTCAGTTGCTGCTTGAGGTCGTTCAGGCGCTGTTCGTAATCCTGCTTGTTCGACAGCTGGGTCAGCGTCTGTTGCAGCACCGCTTGCAGGGCCTTTTGATCGGCCTCCGGCAATTTGCGCTCGGCGATTTTATCCAGGCTCTGCTGGACGGACTCGGCACTGGGCGGCTCGGCCGCTTGCAGTGGGCCGACAGAAAGGCTCAGGCCCAGCAGGGCAATGGCGAAAAGGGTACGCAGGGTTGGCATAGAGACCGGTCAAGCTGGATGAGAAGTTAGGCAGTTTAGAGGAAGAGTCCGGGGCCCGGGCGACTTCCTTCGGGGAATCTGACGCCCACTTTGCTGATCTTGTTCCCCTCCATCACGGCAACCGTCCAGATGGTGTTGTTCCATTCCACCTGGTCGCCGACCACTGGAGCGCCGCCCACTTTCTGGGTGATGAAGCGGCTCAGCGGCATGTCCGGATCGAGCCCTTCGAGCTTGAGCCCGTACAACGCCGAAACCGCGCCCAGCTGGGCGTCGCCTTCGAGAACGAAGTCGCCGAAGAAGCGCAGATCGAGGCCCCGTTGCGGCGCCTGGCTGAAGAGTTTTCCAAGGGCCGGCAGGTTGTGTTCATGGCCGATGACGCAGAGCAAATCATCGGCTTCCAGCACCGTACTACCCGACGGATGGAGCAGTTGCTGGTGACGAAACAGGGCGGCGATACGGGTGCCTTCGGGCATTTTCAGCTCGCGCAACGCCGCGCCGATGCACCATTTTTCCGCGCCGAGGCGGTAGACGAACAGCTCCCATTCGCTGGTGACATGCACCTCCAGGGCGGCGCGGGAGATCGGTGCCGGCTCCGGTGGCACCGTGACTTTCAGCAGCTTGGCGACCCACGGCAGGCTGGTGCCTTGCACCAGCAGGGACACCAGCACAATAAAGAAGGCCAGGTTGAAGTACAGCTGGGCTTCGGGCAGCCCGGCCATCAACGGGAACACCGCGAGAATGATCGGTACCGCGCCGCGCAGGCCGACCCAGGAAATAAAGGCTTTCTCGCGACCGTGGAAGGCCTTGAACGGCAACAGGCCGACCATCACCGACAGCGGGCGGGCGAACAGGATCATCCACAGCGCCAGGCCCAGCGCCGGCAGGGCAATGGGCAGCAGGTCGTGGGGCGTGACCAGCAGGCCCAGCACCAGGAACATGCCGATCTGCGACAGCCAGGCCATGCCGTCGAGCATATGCAGGATGCCGTGCCGGCTGCGCACCGGGCGGTTGCCGATCACCAGGCCGCACAGGTACACCGCGAGGAAGCCGCTGCCGTGCAGGGCGTTGGTCAGGGCGAAGACCACCAGGCCGCCGGCGATCACCAGGATCGGGTACAGGCCGGTGGCCAGGTTGATGCGGTTCACCAGTTGCAGCATCAGCCAGCCGCCGCTCAGGCCGATCAGGCCGCCGATGCCGAACTCGCGCAGCAGATGCCCCAGCAGGCTCCAGTGCAGGCCGGTCTGGCCGCTGGCGAGCATGTCGATCAGGGTCACGGTGAGGAACACCGCCATCGGATCGTTACTGCCCGACTCGATCTCCAGGCTGGCGGTGACCCGTTCGTTCAGGCCCTTGCCGCCCAGCAGCGAGAACACCGCCGCGGCGTCGGTGGAGCCGACGATGGCGCCGATCAGCAGGCCCTGGATCAGGTTCAGGTCGAACAGCCAGGCGGCCGCCATGCCGGTCAGGCCGGTGGTGATCATCACGCCGACGGTGGCCAGCGACAAGGCGGGCCACAAGGCCACACGGAAGCTCGAGACCCGGGTGCGCAAGCCACCGTCGAGGAGGATCACCGCGAGTGCGAGGTTACCCACCAGGTAGGCCGTCGGATAGTTGTTGAAGATGATGCCGCCACCGTCGACGCCGGCGGCCATGCCCACGGCCAGGATGATCACCAGGATCGGGATACCGAGGCGGGACGAAAGGGAACTCACCAGAATGCTCGCACCTACCAGCAACGCGCCGATCAAGAACAGGCTGTTGATGGTCGTCGCATTCAAAGGCAGTACTCCAGAAGCAGAAAGGCGGGCACAAACTGACCATGCAGTCTGCGTGCCAGCGATTCTAACCTGTTGAAATACGATGCTGTCAAAAAGCTTTTGCGCCTGTTTACAGGCGGCGGAAAAGCGTCGCCTGGCGCCGGCCACCGACGGACTTCATGGCGTTCCGCAGTGGCTGGCGCAGGTGGCGATCAGCGCGATTGGCCGGGTATTACAGGGTGAATCGCGCCACCATGCCGTTCAGGTCCACGGCCAGGCGTGACAGCTCGTGGCTGGCATCGCTGGTCTGGTTGGCGCCGGTGGCCGATTGCACCGACAGGTCGCGGATGTTCACCAGGTTGCGGTCCACTTCGCGGGCCACCAGGGCCTGTTCCTCGGCGGCGCTGGCGATGACCAGGTTGCGCTCGTTGATTTCGTTGACCGCGGTGTTGATGGTGTCCAGGGCACCGCCGGCGCCGCGGGCGATGCTCAGGGTCGAGTCGGCGCGCTCGGTGCTGGTGCGCATCGACTCGACGGCATGCTCGGTGCCGCTCTGGATGCTGCCGATCATGCGTTCGATTTCGCTGGTGGACTGCTGGGTACGGTGGGCCAGGGCACGTACTTCATCGGCGACCACGGCGAACCCGCGTCCGGCATCGCCGGCCCGGGCGGCTTCTATCGCGGCGTTCAAGGCCAGCAGGTTGGTCTGGTCGGCCAGGCCGCGGATCACATCCAGCACCTTGCCGATGTCGCGCGACTCCTCGGCCAGTTCGCTGATCCTGTTGGCCGAACTCTGCACTTCGCTGCTCATCAGCTCTATGGCGCTGACGGTTTCGCGTACCAGGTCGCGGCCTTCGCTGGCCGACTGGGTGGCGTCGTTCGAGGCCTCGGCGGTGCTCACGGCGTTGCGCGCGACTTCTTCGACGGCGCAGGTCATCTCGTTCACGGCGGTGGCGGCCTGCTCGATTTCGTTGTTCTGCTGGGTCAGGCCGCGGGCACTTTCGTCGGTGACGCTGTTCAGTTCTTCCGCGGCGGAAGCCAACTGGCTGGCGGAGCCGGAAATATGCAACAGGGTCTGGCGCAGTTTTTCCTGCATGCTCGCCATGGCCTGCAGCAGGCGTCCGGGTTCGTCGCGCCCGTTGACCCGGATGCTTTGGGTGAGGTCGCCTTCGGCGATGTGTTCCGCGGCATGCAAGGCGCTGGCGATGGGTTGGGTAATGCTGCGGGTCAGCAACCAGGCAAACACCACGGTCAGGGTGGTGGACAGGATCAGCAGGGCGACTACCAGGTTGAATGCCGAAGCGTATTCTTCGGCGGCCTGCTCGTTGGCGGCCTTGGAGCGCTGGCTGTTGATCTGTACCAGCAGGTTCAGAACCTTGTTGATCTGCTGCGAGTTCTTCATCAACTCGTTGTTCAGCATCTCTTGCAGCTCACCCAGCTGGTTATTGCGCGACAGCTCTTTGATGCGCTCTTCGAGCTTGCGGTATTCGGCCAGCAGCTTGAGGTAGTGGTCGTAGGCCTCGCTTTCCTCCGGGCTGCTGACCAGCTTTTCATAGGTGGTGCGGATTTTTTCGATCTGTTGGTTGCCGAGTTCGAGCGACTCGCGGGTCTTGGCCTGCACCTCGGGACCGCGGTTGATCACCAGGCGATAGGACAGCACTTGCAGGCGCAGCATCTGCTGGGTGAACTCATCGATGCTCTGGATGCTGGGCATATTGTCGGTGGAAATGGTGACGGTCGCCGCGCGAATCTTGCTCATCTGGTTCAGGGCGAAGATGCCCAGGAACAGCATCAGGCAGCCGATGAATGCAAAGCCGAGAAATGCCCTCGGTGCAATGTTCATGTTGCGAAGAGACATGGGGATCTACCTCGAGAATGCGCAATCCATGCCGCGGTGGTTGATAGGGCTCCCCTGACCTATCGCGCGGAAAAATGGATTCTTGAAGCAGGAGCGAGAGTTTCAGAAAGATCTGATGAGCGACGAAGTGTCAGGAACCAGATGGGGGAATGACAGTCTTTAAGGTTCGCAGGCAAGGTCACCCGCCAGGCAAATCAAGGCGTTGCGCCGGGAAAATCTGGCATCCGGGGTGACTTTTCTTTATCGTACGCGCCCTTTGAAAAATGCTCGGAAAATCAAAATGTTGGAAGCATCCCTAAGCCAATTGGAACAGCTTGTCAGTGATCTGGTGCAACAGAACCAGGAACTGTCGGGCACGAACGAAACCCTCAAGGCAGAACTGGCCCAGGCCAAGGATGAGAACGAAAGCCTGCAACTGAGCCTGATGGAACAGGAAGAGAAGCAAGGCGCCACCGCGGCCCGCATCCAGGCCCTGGTCGAGCGCGTCAGCGCCGGTCCTGTCAGCGCATGAGGCAGGGTGCCGACGGGGTAAAAGTCGTCTCGATTCTCGGCGAGGACTACTCGATCAAGGCGCCGGCCGGGGAAGAGCAGACCCTGCTGGACGCCGCGTTGATGTTGAAGGCCACCCTGGCCGAGACCAAGAAGAAATACCCGACGCTGATCGGTGACCGCTTGCTGGTGCTGGCGGCGATGAACCTGTGCTCCCAGCAGCTCGAGATGCAAAAGCGTCATCAGCAGGAGCTCGACCGTTACCAAGAGCAAGTCAGCGCCACGGTCGAAGTGATCTCCAAGACCATCAGCCAGAACTGATGGGTTTACCTACAACCTGCAACGCCGTTGCGGTTGTGTCGGACTGATTGTTTTCGCGAGCAGCCGGGCGGCGCTCGATTGCTCGCGATGCTTTTAGCGCTTCAGAACCACTCGTCCTGCATGCCCAGGCAGGTATCGTCCCGCGCCTCCAGCAATGCCAGCTCGTGATGACAGGCCGGCACTTCCCAGGTCAGGAAGTAACGCGCCGCCTGCAGCTTGCCCTTGTAGAAACCCACATCCGCCGGGCTGCCCTTGGCCAGGCCTTCCTGCGCGCGGATCGCCTGTTCCAGCCAGCGCCAGCCGATCACCGTATGACCGAAGGCTTTCAGGTACAGCGCCGAGTTGGCCAGGCTGCTGTTGACCTTGCCCTGGGCCAGGTCGCTGAGCAGGCCCAGGGTCACGCCTTGCAGGCGCGCCACCAGCTTTTCCAGCGGTTGGCGCAGTGCCGTCAGGGCGTCGTGGGCCTGGGCCCGCTCGCTGGTATCGGCGATCAGGCGGATCAGTTGCTTCAGGCCCGCGCCGCCGTTCTGCGCCAGCTTGCGCCCCAGGAGGTCCAGTGACTGGATGCCGTGGGTGCCTTCATGGATCGGGTTCAGGCGGTTGTCGCGGTAGTACTGTTCCACCGGGTATTCGCGGGTGTAGCCATGGCCGCCGAGGATCTGGATCGCCAGTTCGTTGGCCTTCAGGCAGAACTCCGAGGGCCAGGATTTGACGATGGGCGTCAGCAGGTCCAGCAGTTCGTGGGCCTGCTTGCGCTGATCTTCGTCGGGCAGGGTGGTGGTGTCGTCGAACAGCCGCGCGGCGTACAGGCCCAGATCGAAAGCGCCTTCGACATAGGCCTTCTGGGTCAGCAGCATGCGCTTGACGTCGGCGTGCTGGATGATCGACACCGGCGCGGTAGTCGGGTCCTTGCTGTCCGGCAGGCGACCTTGCGGGCGTTCGCGGGCGTATTCCAGGGAGTACAGGTAGCCGGCGTAGCCAAGCATCACCGCGCCCATGCCGACGCCGATCCGCGCCTCGTTCATCATCTGGAACATGTAGCTCAGGCCGTGGTGCGGCTTGCCCACCAGATAGCCGACACACTCCCCGTTATCGCCGAAGTTCAGCGCCGTGGAGGTGGTGCCGCGCCAGCCCATCTTGTGGAACAGCCCGGCCAGCAGCACGTCGTTGCGCGGGCCTAGGCTGCCGTCGTCGTTGACCAGGAACTTGGGCACGATGAACAGCGAGATGCCTTTCACCCCGGCCGGTGCGTCCGGCAGCTTGGCCAGCACCATGTGCACGATGTTTTCCGACAGCGGGTGATCGCCGCCGGAGATGAAGATCTTGTTGCCCTTGAGCCGGTAGGTGCCGTCCGCCGCCGGTTCGGCGCGGGTGCGGATATCCGACAGCGACGAGCCGGCGTGGGGTTCGGTCAGGGCCATGGTGCCGAAGAAGCGCCCGTCGATCATCGGCTGCAGGAAGCGCTGCTTTTGCTCGTCGGTGCCGAAGCTTTCGATCAGGTTGGCCGCGCCCATGGTCAGGAAGGGGTAGGACGTGGAGGCTGCGTTGGCCGCCTGGAAGTGCGCGAAGCAGGCCTGGGACAACAGCGTCGGCAACTGCATGCCGCCGGCCTCGAAGCTGCGCGCGGCGTTGAGGAAGCCGGCTTCGAGAAAGGCATCGACCGCGGGTTTGACTTCCGGAATCAGGATCGCCTTGCCGTCTTCATAACGCGGCTCGTTTTCGTCGCCCTTGCGGTTGTGCGGGGCAAAGAATTTCTCGGCGATGCTGCGCGCGGTGCCGAGGGCAGCGTCGAAGGTTTCCCGGTTGTGCTCGGCGAATCGCTCGCGCTGGGTCAGGCCCTCGGCATCGAGGACTTCATACAGCTCGAAAGCCAGATTGCGGGAACTGAGCAACGTCTCGGACATGGCGGCCTACCTGCTTTATAGGGAATGCGCCGAGTCTAGGCGGGTGAATAAACGCTGAACAGCAAGATTGATGCGGGTGATAAAGATGCCAAACAGGCACAGCCCCTGTAGCCGCTGCCGAAGGCTGCGATCGGTCGGAACGGCCGTAGCGATTTCATTGTCGCCGAAGTCCCTGCGGGACTTATCGCAGCCTGCGGCAGCGGCTACAGGGAATTGCATCGGGCAAAAAAAGGGCGCCGGTGAGGGCGCCCTTTTTCATGCCGCTGACTATCGGCTTCAGCCGATGGTCATCAGGCTGGCGTTACCGCCGGCCGCCGCGGTGTTGACGCTCAAGGCGCGCTCGATCACCAGGCGTTCCAGGGCAATCGAGGTTTCGCCTTGCGACAGGCCGTGAACTCCGACGATGGCGCCGGCACGCTT
Source organism: Pseudomonas sp. GW456-L12 (assembly GCF_059424045.1). Taxonomy (NCBI): domain Bacteria; kingdom Pseudomonadati; phylum Pseudomonadota; class Gammaproteobacteria; order Pseudomonadales; family Pseudomonadaceae; genus Pseudomonas; species Pseudomonas sp. GW456-L12. The sequence goes on along the minus strand of NZ_JBWKZA010000004.1, from coordinate 175,612 downwards.
GGCCACTTGCTGGCAGACCGCGCGCAGCTGGTCGGAATCACCGTGATGCAGGACCGCGTCGAACACCACGTCGTCCTTGGTCCAGTCGGCCACGCGCTGGATGCGCGCTTGCACCTCCGCAGGCAGGCGGGCGTAGAGCGCCTTGCCCGGTTCGCCTTCCGGCCAGACCGCCGAACCACCCACGGCCAGGACCGCAGCCAGTTGAGTCAGCAGGTCGCCTTCGACTTCCGCCAGGCACAGCACGTGTTCGCGCGGCAGGATGGCGTAGCTGTTGCGTTCGCCGGTCGGGCCCGCCAGCACGCGGGTGACACCGCTCTGCGACTGCGCCGCGAACTGTACGCACAGGGCGCTGAGGTCCGCCAGCTTGTTGCTGTCGGCCCAGGCTTGCAGGGCGTTCAGCGGCTTGCTCATGGCGTCACGCAGGCGCACATCCGGTGCATTCAGGGCGTCGCCACGGGCGAACGACTGCTCGATGGCGTCGGTCGGACGGGTCGACAGCAGGCGGTACAGGTACAGCGGGCCGCCGGCTTTCGGGCCGGTGCCCGACAGGCCTTCGCCGCCGAATGGCTGCACGCCGACCACGGCACCGACGATGTTGCGGTTGACGTAGACGTTACCGGCGTTGACGTTGTCGATCACCTTGGCGATGGTCTCGTCGATGCGGGTGTGCACGCCCAGGGTCAGGCCGTAGCCGGAAGCGTTGATCTGCGCGATCAACTGGTCGATGTCCTTGCGCTTGTAGCGCACCACGTGCAGCACCGGACCGAAGATCTCCCGTTGCAGCTCGTCGAAGCTTTCCAGCTCTATCAAAGTCGGCATCACGAAGGTGCCGCGCTTGACCTCTTCGCCATCGGCGATCGCCACCTGATACACGTTGCGACCTTTGTCGCGCATGGCCTGGATGTGTTTCTCGATGCCAGCCTTGGCTTCGGCGTCGATCACCGGGCCGATGTCCACGGACAGGCGCTCCGGGTTGCCCAGGCGACTTTCCGCCATGGCGCCCTTGAGCATTTCGATCACGCGGTCGGCGGAGTCTTCCTGCAGGCACAGCACGCGCAGGGCCGAGCAACGCTGGCCGGCGCTGTCGAAGGCCGAGGAGACGACGTCGATCACCACTTGTTCGGTCAGGGCCGAGGAGTCGACGATCATCGCGTTCTGGCCACCGGTTTCGGCGATCAGCGGGATTGGTCGGCCCTGGGCGTCCAGGCGGCCGGCGACGTTGCGTTGCAGCAGGCGCGCGACTTCGGTGGAGCCAGTGAACATCACACCCTTGACTCGATCGTCGCCGACCAGACGGGCACCGACGGTTTCGCCACGGCCCGGCAGCAGTTGCAGCACGCCTTCCGGAATGCCGGCTTCGAGCATCAGGCGAACCGCTTGCGCGGCGACCAGTGGCGTCTGTTCAGCCGGCTTGGCCAGTACCGGGTTACCGGCGGCCAGGGCGGCGGCGACCTGGCCGCTGAAGATCGCCAGCGGGAAGTTCCACGGGCTGATGCAGACCACCGGGCCCAGTGGGCGGTGCGCGTCGTTGCTGAAATCGTTGCGAGCCTGCACCGCGTAGTAGCGCAGGAAGTCCACGGCTTCACGCACTTCGGCGATGGCGTTGGCGAAGGTCTTGCCGGCTTCGCGGGCCAGCAGGCCCATCAGCGGCTGGATCTCGCCTTCCATCAGGTCGGCGGCGCGTTCGAGGATCGCGGCGCGCTCGGCCGGCGGCGTGGCCTGCCAGATCGGCGCGGCGTTCAGCGCGCACTGGATGGCGTTGTCGACGTCTTCGACCGTGGCTTCCTGTACGTGGCCGACCACATCGCGGTGATCGGACGGGTTCAAGACCGGCGCCGGGGTTTCGCTGCTGGAAGCGCAACCGAGCATCGGCGCGGCTTTCCAGTGGTTGTGGGCGGTGGCCAGCAGGGCGCAGGACAACGACGCCAGGCGGTGTTCGTTGGCCATGTCGATGCCGGCGGAGTTGGCGCGCTCGCTGCCGTACAGGTCGCGCGGCAATGGAATGCGCGGATGCGGCAGGCCGAAACCGCCTTCCAGGGTCGCCATCTGCTCGATCTGGCTGACCGGGTCGGCCACCAGTTCCTGGATGGAGATCGACTGGTCGGCGATGCGGTTGACGAACGAGGTGTTGGCGCCGTTTTCCAGCAGGCGGCGGACCAGGTAGGCCAGCAGGGTTTCATGGGTGCCGACCGGGGCGTACACGCGGCACGGACGGTTCAGCTTGCCATCGGCAACCTTGCCTACCACCTGTTCGTACAGCGGTTCGCCCATGCCGTGCAGGCACTGGAACTCGTACTGGCCCGGGTAATAGTTCTGACCGGCGATGTGGTAGATGGCCGACAGGGTGTGGGCGTTGTGGGTGGCGAACTGCGGGTAGATGACTTCCGGTACCGACAGCAGCTTGCGGGCGCAAGCGATATAGGACACGTCGGTGTACACCTTGCGGGTGTAGACCGGATAGCCTTCCAGGCCTTCGACCTGGGCGCGCTTGATCTCGCTGTCCCAGTAGGCGCCTTTCACCAGGCGGATCATCAGGCGGTGACGGCTGCGGCGCGCCAGGTCGATCACGTAGTCGATCACGTACGGGCAGCGCTTCTGGTAGGCCTGGATCACGAAGCCGATACCGTTCCAGCCGGTCAGCTGCGGTTCGAAGCACAGGCGCTCGAGCAGATCCAGCGACAGCTCCAGGCGGTCGGCTTCTTCGGCGTCGATGTTCAGGCCGATGTCGTATTGCTTGGCCAGCAGGGTCAGCGACAGCAGGCGCGGGTACAGCTCGTCCATCACGCGCTCGTACTGGGCGCGGCTGTAGCGCGGGTGCAGGGCCGAGAGCTTGATCGAGATGCCCGGGCCTTCATAGATGCCACGACCGTGGGACGCCTTGCCGATCGAGTGGATGGCTTGCTCGTAGGACGCCAGGTATTTCTGCGCGTCGTGCTCGGTCAGTGCCGCTTCGCCGAGCATGTCGTAGGAGTAACGGAAGCCCTTGGCTTCGAACTTGCTCGCGTTGGCCAGGGCCTCGGCGATGGTTTCGCCGGTGACGAACTGCTCGCCCATCAGGCGCATGGCCATGTCGACGCCCTTGCGGATCATCGGCTCGCCGCTCTTGCCGATGATGCGGCTCAGGGACGAGGTCAGGCCGGCCTCATTGTGCGTAGACACAAGCTTGCCGGTAAGCAGCAGGCCCCAGGTGGCGGCGTTGACGAACAGCGACGGGCTGTTGCCCAGGTGCGGCTGCCAGTTGCCGGTGCTGATCTTGTCGCGGATCAGCGCGTCACGGGTGCCTTTGTCGGGGATGCGCAGCAGGGCTTCGGCCAGGCACATCAGGGCCACGCCTTCCTGGGACGACAGGGAGAATTCCTGCAGCAGGCCCTGGACGATACCGGCACGGCCGCCGGCGCTCTTCTGGTTGCGCAGTTTTTCGGCGATGGTCGCGGCCAGCTTGTTGGTGGCCTCGGCCATGGTGGCCGGCAGGCGCGCCTGCTCCAGCAGCATCGGCACCACTTCCGGTTCCGGGCGGCGATAAGCAGCGGTGATCGAAGCGCGCAGCACCGATTGCGGCAGGATGCTTTCGGCGAATTCGAGGAAGCACTGGTGAGCGTGGTCGGTCTGCACTTCGCCAGCGTCATCGCCGTCGGTGCGGGTCGAACCGCTCAGCTCGGTCAGGGTTGCACCACCCTCGAGTTTTTCCAGGTAATTGAAAATTGCCTGCTTGATCAGCCAGTGCGGCGTGCGATCGATCGAGGTCGCGGCAGCCTTCAGGCGTTCGCGGGTCGGGTCGTCGAGTTTGACCCCAAGGGTGGTGGTAGCCATATTTTTATCCTCATGTTTACCACGGTTGCGTGGCATCAGCTGGCGGCAAGATTAGCCGTGAGCCGAGAGAGGTGCAACCGGGTGCAACCTGTTTTTTATCGGAATAATTGGCAACTCATCAGGAATTAATTTCCGGTCCCTGGGCGGCGCTTCTGCTTGGTGCTTTTAATTCTGTCGCGATGGTTTTTTGCTCCAAAAAGGAGCAAAAACGGGGCGTTCGCCGGAAAAATCGCTTGGGTGCAACTTATTCTCGCGAAACAGGTTGCACCTTCTTTGAGTTGTTGAATAGCATTCGCGCCCAAGGTGCAACCGGCCCTCGCGACCGGTTCATCGGCTGATGGCTTTCCTGGGGAAACATCAGTCATAAATGCGCGGAGTACCCAACCGTCTCTCAAACGTAGTCGTTTGAGAGCGGTGGTGCTGACCGCCGCTACATAAAAACAAAGCCAGGGCGTAACTCAATGAGTGCAAGCAATCCAACCTTGATCACGTTCGTGATCTACATCGCAGCTATGGTGCTGATCGGCTTCATGGCCTATCGCTCTACCAACAACCTTTCTGACTACATCCTCGGTGGCCGCAGCCTGGGTAGCGTGGTGACCGCGCTTTCCGCCGGTGCTTCCGACATGAGCGGCTGGTTGTTGATGGGCCTGCCGGGCGCCATCTACATGTCCGGCCTGTCCGAGAGCTGGATCGCCATCGGCCTGATCGTCGGTGCCTACCTGAACTGGCTGTTCGTCGCCGGTCGTCTGCGAGTACAAACCGAACACAACGGCGATGCATTGACGCTGCCGGACTATTTCTCCAGCCGCTTCGAGGACAAGAGCGGGCTGCTGCGGATCATCTCCGCGATCGTGATCCTGGTGTTCTTCACCATTTACTGCGCTTCCGGCATCGTCGCCGGTGCCCGTCTGTTCGAAAGCACCTTCGGCATGCCTTACGAGACCGCCCTGTGGGCCGGTGCCGCGGCGACCATCGCCTACACCTTCGTCGGTGGTTTCCTGGCAGTGAGCTGGACCGACACCGTACAAGCCACCCTGATGATCTTCGCCCTGCTGCTGACGCCGATCATCGTGCTGCTGGCCACCGGTGGCGTCGACACCACCTTCCTGGCGATCGAAGCCCAGGACCCAAGCAACTTCGACATGCTGAAAAACACCACCTTCATCGGCATCATCTCGCTGATGGGCTGGGGCCTGGGCTACTTCGGCCAGCCGCACATCCTGGCGCGCTTCATGGCCGCGGATTCGGTCAAGTCGATCGCCAACGCCCGTCGTATCTCCATGACCTGGATGATCCTGTGCCTGGGCGGCACCGTGGCCGTGGGCTTCTTCGGTATCGCCTACTTCTCGGCGCACCCGGAAGTGGCCGGTCCCGTGACCGAGAACCACGAGCGTGTGTTCATCGAACTGGCCAAGATCCTGTTCAACCCATGGATTGCCGGTGTGCTGCTGTCGGCCATCCTGGCGGCGGTGATGAGCACCCTGAGCTGCCAGTTGCTGGTGTGCTCCAGTGCCCTGACCGAAGACTTCTACAAAGCCTTCCTGCGTAAACATGCTTCCCAGCTGGAGCTGGTGTGGGTCGGTCGCGCCATGGTACTGCTGGTTGCCCTGGTCGCCATCGCCATGGCCGCCAACCCGGAAAACCGCGTGCTGGGCCTGGTCAGCTACGCCTGGGCCGGTTTCGGCGCAGCCTTCGGTCCTGTGGTGCTGATCTCGGTACTGTGGAAAGGCATGACCCGCGACGGCGCGCTGGCCGGCATCATCGTCGGCGCCGTGACCGTGATCCTGTGGAAGCACTTCAATGTGCTGGGCCTGTACGAAATCATCCCGGGCTTTATCTTCGCCAGCCTGGCCATCCTGCTGGTGAGCAAGATGAGCGCGCCGAGCGCCGGCATGGTCCAGCGTTTCGAGGCCGCCGAGAAAGACTACAAGCTCAACCACTGATCGGGAGTCGCTGAGACGCTAACCCTGCAGTGATTCGAAAAGCCCGCATTCCCTGGGATGCGGGCTTTTTTATGGGCGTGCCTGCGCCGTGGAAGCTCCCGACACGACCTGACGCCGGCCGTGGCACAGGGTAAACTTCGCCCCCTGCGCAGGAGCAACCATGAACTATCGTCACGCCTTCCACGCCGGCAACCACGCCGACGTCTTCAAACACCTGACCCTGACCCGCCTCATCGCCCTGATGTCACGCAAGGAGCAGCCGTTCGCCTACCTCGACAGTCATGCCGGCATCGGCCTGTACGACCTCCAGGGCGATCAGGCCAACCGCACCGGCGAGTACCTGGAAGGCATCGCGCGCCTGTGGGGCGAGCAGGACCTGCCAGCGCTGACCGCCGACTACATGGCGGTGCTGCACAAGATGAACCCCGATGGCGAACTGCGTTATTACCCGGGCTCGCCCGAGCTGGCGCGGCGCCTGACCCGTTCCCAGGACCGGGTGCTGCTCAACGAGAAGCATCCGGAAGACGGGTTGCTGCTCAAGGAAAACATGAAGGGCGATCGGCGGGTGGCGGTCCACCTGGGCGAGGGCTGGCATGTGGCGCGGGCGCTGCTGCCGGTGGCCGAGAAGCGCGCGGTGATGCTGATCGACCCGCCGTTCGAACAGCTCGACGAGATGCAGCGTTGCGCCGCGTCGCTGAAAGAAGCCATCGGCCGGATGCGCCAGACCGTGGCGGCCATCTGGTACCCGGTCAAGGACCAGCGGGCGCTGCGCCGCTTCTACCAGGACCTGGCCGGTACCGGCGCGCCGAAGCTGTTGCGTGTGGAACTGCTGGTGCATCCGCTGGATACGCCTAACAGCCTGAATGGCTCGGGCCTGGCGATTGCCAACCCGCCGTGGGGGCTGGAAGAGGAGTTGCGCGAGCTGCTGCCGTGGCTGGCGCAGAAACTGGGCCAGACCCAGGGCGGCTGGCAGATGGATTGGCTGATCGCCGAATAATGAGGGGAGCTACAAGCTACAAGCTACAAGCTACAAGCTACAAGCTGAAGCAGGACAGCTTGCAGCTTGCCGCTTGTAGCTTGCCGCTGCTTTCAGATCGGGCAGGTCACGCCTGTGCCGCCGATCCCGCAGTAGCCTTCCGGATTCTTCGCCAGGTATTGCTGGTGGTAGGCCTCGGCGTAGTAGAAAGTCGGGGCTTCTTCGATTTCCGTGGTGATGGCGCCCAGCCCGGCCTTGGTCAGCTCGGCCTGGAACACTTTTTCGCTGGCCTTGGCCTGCTCCAGTTGGATCGGGTTGGTGGCATAGATTACCGAGCGGTACTGGGTGCCGATGTCGTTGCCCTGGCGCATGCCCTGGGTCGGGTTATGCAGTTCCCAGAACATCGCCAGCAGTTCCTGATAGCTGACTTTCTCCGGCTCGTAGACCACCAGCACCACTTCGCTATGGCCGGTCAGGCCCGAGCAGACTTCTTCGTAGGTCGGGTTCGGGGTAAAGCCGCCGGCGTAGCCCACCGACGTGCTGAACACACCCTCGCGCTGCCAGAACTTGCGTTCCGCGCCCCAGAAGCAACCCAGGCCGAAGATGGCGAATTCCACGTTGCCCGGGAACGGGCCCAGCAGCGGGTTGCCGTTGACGAAGTGTTCGGCTGGCACGGTCATCGGGGTTTCGCGGCCAGGCAGGGCTTGTTCTTTGGTAGGTAGCACGTTTTTGTTCACCAGAATTTCCGAGCGCAGAACCATGATCAGTCCTCTCAGTCAGGGTGGGATTGAGTAATTAACCAGACACGCAGTTTGCCCGAGTGTTACAGCGCTGTCAGGCGATTGGGCCGCGCGGATAACGTTTGAGCTTGTCGATCAGCTCCGAGCCGGGGATCGGCCGGTCGAACAGGTAGCCCTGGCCGACATCGCAGCGGTGGCGACGCAGGAAGGACAGCTGCTCCGCGGTTTCGATGCCCTCGGCCACCACCTGGATCTTCAGGTTGTGGGCCATGGCGATCACCGCCGAGGTGATTTCCATGTCGTCCTGGTTGGCGGGGATTTCATGGATGAAGCTGCGATCGATCTTGATGATGTCGATCGGGAATTTCTTCAAGTAGCTCAGCGACGAATAGCCGGTGCCGAAATCATCCATGGCCAGGGTCAGGCCGAGCTTTTTCAGCTGGTCGAGTTGCTGGTGGGTGTCTTCGGTGGCTTCCAGCAGCAGGCCCTCCGTCAGCTCAAGCTCCAGCAGCGAGGCGGGCAGCTGTTCTTCCTTGAGGATGCTGGCGATGGAGGCCACCAGGTCCGGGTCGGAAAACTGCTTGGGCGACAGGTTGATCGCTACCTGCAGATTGCCCAGGCCAGCGGCGGTGAGCTGCTTGCTCATGCGACAGGCCTGGCGCGCGATCCATTTGCCGATCGGGATGATCAGGCCGGTCTCTTCGGCGACGCTGATGAACTGGTCCGGGCGGATCATGCCCTTTTCCGGATGGTTCCAGCGCAGCAGCGCCTCCAGGCCCAGCAGGCGTCCGCTGCGCAGGCACAGCTTGGGCTGGTAGAACACGTCCAGCTCGTTCTGGGTCAGGGCGCGGCGCAGGTTGTTTTCCACGAACAGCTTGTAGCTGGCTTCGGCGTTCAGGGCCTCGGTAAATACCTGCACCTGATGTTTGCCGTTGGCCTTGGCCTTGTGCAGCGCCAGGCCGGCGTTGCGCATCAGGGTCTGCGGGTCGCGGCCGTGCAGTGGTGCGCAGGCCAGGCCCACGGAGCCGGTGACGCTGATGAGTTGGTTGTCGACGAACATCGGCTTGTCGAGGGTCATCAGCAACTGGCTGGCGATCTGTTGGCCGGCCTCCAGGTCGGTGTCGTCCAGCAGCACGGCGAACTCGTTACTGGCGAAGCGCGCCAAGCTGCCGCTCGGGCTCAGGCTGTTGCGCAGGCGCCGGGCCAGGCTGATCAGCAGCTTGTCGCCGGTCTGGTGGCCGAGGCTGTCGTTGATCCGCTTGAAATTGTCGATGTCCACCAGCAGCAAGCTGATGGGGCTGTCGCTGTCGCGGGCGAAGCGTTCGTCGAGGTTGCGGATGAAGGCGGGGCGGTTGCCCAGGTTGGTCAGGTTGTCGGTGTAGGCCAGGCGCTCGATGCGTTGCTGGGCCAGCTTGGTCTGGGTGATGTCTTCGTAGATGCCGATGTAGTGGGTCAGTTCGCGGTTGTCGCCATAGACCTTGGAGATCGACAGCTGGCCCCAGTACGGCTCCAGGTTCTTGCGCCGGCTCTTGAACTCGCCCTGCCAGCTGTTGCTCTTGGCCAGGCTGGAGGGCGCGTCGAACAGCAGTTCGCTGAGGTTCTCCAGCGCCGGCAGTTCCGCCAGCCGATGGCCGTGGACTTCCTCGGTGCTGTACTGGGTGATCGCAGTGAAGCTCGGGTTGACGTACTCCACCACGCCGTCGCAATTGACCAGCAGAAAGGCATTGGCGCTTTGCTCGACCGCACGTTGGAACAGGTGCAGGGCGCTGGTGGCGGTACGGCGGTTGTGGTTGTTGATGACCTGGGCGAACTGGTCGGCCAGCTCGCCGGCAAAGGCGATTTCATCGGATTGCCAGGCGCGGGTGTTACCCACTTGTTCCAGGCACAGCACGCCGACCACCTGGCCGTCGATGCGGATACTGGCGTCGAGCATGGCGTTGATATTGCGCGGGCGCAGGCTCTCGGCCATTTCCCGGGTGCGCGGGTCGCGCATGGCATTGTGCGCATCGATGGCCCGGCTGGTGTGCAGGGCTTCGAGGTAGTCGGGGAAGTCGCTGGCGTCGATCGTCTCCGGCAGGATGTATTCCTGCAGGTCGCGGTGATACACGCAGATGGGCACCAGCGACTGGCCTTCCAGGTTCCAGATGCTGGCGTAGTCGATCTCGTAGATGTCGCAGGCGCTGCGGGTGATCAGCTCGGCGGCTTCCAGCAGGGAGTTGTTGGCGCTATAGCGCTGGCGGGCCAGGAGCAGGATCAGGTCTTGCTGGGCGCGCACCCGTTCGAGGTGCTGGAGTTGTTCCTGCTGGGCGCGCTGATTGAGTTCCAGGGCGATTTGCAGGCGACTGTTCTGGGTTTCCAGGTCGGGCGCGGAGAGCGGCTGATCGTTGTCGAGCAGGCCATCGACCACCAGAAAATAGCCACGCAGCAGGTGTCGATTGTGCTGTTTGTAGGCTTCGCCGAGTTCCAGCAGGCTGAGTGAGCCCTTGGCGGTGTGCAGGGTGTAGCGAATCAGATAATGCGGGCTGTGGGTCAGTTGCTGCTGGATCGCATCGTGCAGCTGATAACGGGCTTCCGGCTCCATCAGGCTGGCATAGGGCGAGCCGACCAGGGCGCAGAGCTCGACGGCGGGCAGGCCGAATTGGCGTTCACAGTTTGGATCGAGAAACAGTAGGGCCCAGCTCGCTTCATTCAGCCGTTCGAAACGCAGCATGCCGAGCCGCGAGGGCACGGGCAACTGCGTCACTACCTCGGCCACCATACGGCTGGCGGCATCGGGTTGGCTTTTCATGGGGAAACTCGCTTGGTAAATGCTGATCGCGCCGGGCTCGCGCCCTCTTTACTGTTGCCTGCGGCAAGGTTGCATCATGCGGCACTGACTGACAAGTGAGATGAAGGCTAAGTGCTATAAGAATCTATCGGCAGAACGGAAGATTTCTGAAAGCTAATCTTTCTTGGTGTTTTACCGGGCTTTGGCGGCTGGTTACAGCGATTTTTCGGCAAAAAAAAGCCCCGCCAAATCGACGGGGTTGAGGTACGAGCGTGGCGCTCGAAAAGGGTGCAACGGCCGGCTTCCCCATGACAGGGAAACCGGCCGAGTCTTACAGCAGGATGGTGCGGATATCCGCCAGCAGATCGCTCAGACGCTTGGTGAAGCGTGCGGCAGCGGCGCCGTTGATCACGCGGTGATCGTAGGACAGCGACAGCGGCAGCATCAGCTTCGGCTGGAAGGCTTTGCCGTCCCAGACTGGCTGGATGGTGGCCTTGGAAACGCCGAGGATCGCCACTTCCGGTGCGTTGACGATCGGCGTGAAGCCGGTGCCGCCAATGTGACCGAGGCTGGAGATGGTGAAGCAGGCGCCCTGCATGTCGTCCGCCGAGAGCTTCTTGGTCCGGGCTTTTTCAGCCAGGGAAGCGGCTTCGGCAGCCAGTTGCAGCAGGCTCTTCTGATCGACGTTCTTGATCACCGGTACCAGCAGGCCATCCGGAGTGTCGACCGCGAAGCCGATGTTCACGTACTTCTTGCGGATGATCGCTTTGCCGCTAGGCGCCAGCGAACTGTTGAAGTCCGGCAGTTCCTTGAGCAGGTGCGCGCAGGATTTCAGCAGCAGCGGCAGGATGGTCAGCTTGACGCCGGCCTTCTCTGCAACGGCTTTCTGGGCGATCCGGAAGGCTTCCAGCTCGGTGATATCGGCCGAGTCGAACTGGGTGACGTGAGGCACGTTCAGCCAGCTGCGATGCAGGTTCGATGCGCCAGCCTGCATCAGGCGGGTCATCGGCACTTCTTCGATCTCGCCGAAGCGGCTGAAGTCCACCACCGGAATCGGCGGGATGCCTGCGCCACCGGTTGCGCCGCCAGCAGCTGGCGCTTCCTTGGCCTTTTGCATCATCGCTTTGACGTAAACCTGCACGTCTTCCTTGAGGATGCGACCGTGTGGACCGCTGGCGCCAACAGCGCTCAGCTCGACGCCGAACTCACGGGCCAGTTGACGCACTGCAGGACCTGCGTGAACTTTGGCGCCAGGCTTGGCAGGTGCCGCGGCCGGGGCGGCAGCAGGTGCAGCGGCAGCCGGAGCAGCAGCGGCAGGTGCCGGAGCGCTTGGCGCAGCCGCGGCGGCTGGAGCCGGGGCAGCAGCAGGTGCCGCGCCTTTGACTTTCAGCTTGAGGATCAGGTCGCCGGTACCGACTTCGTCGTCCAGCTTGATCGCAACGCTTTCCACGATGCCGGCGGCTGGCGATGGGATTTCCATGCTGGCCTTGTCGGATTCCAGGGTGATCAGCGACTGGTCGGCTTCAACGCTGTCGCCAGCCTTGACCAGCACTTCGATGATCTTGGCCTTGCCGGCCGAACCGATGTCCGGGACGTGGATGTCCTGGACGCTGTCGGCCACTGGGGCAGCCGGAGCTGCCGCAGGAGCAGGCGCAGCGGCAGGTGCCGGAGCAGCCGCCTGGGCCGGAGCGGCCGCAACAGGGGCCGCAGCACCTGCCACTTCCAGATCCAGGATCAGGTCGCCGGTGCCGACTTCGTCGTTGAGCTTGACGCTGATGGCCTTGACCACGCCAGCGGCAGGCGATGGGATTTCCATGCTCGCCTTGTCGGATTCCAGGGTGATCAACGATTGATCAGCCTCGACCTTGTCGCCGACCTTGACCTGGATCTCGATGATCTGGGCCTTGCCCGACGAACCGATATCCGGCACATGCACTTGCTGAACCGAAGCGGCAGCAGGAGCGGCAGCCGGTTTGGCCTCGGCTTTGGCAGCCGGTGCAGCGGCAGGCGCAGGAGCCGCTTGCGCGGCACCCTCGACTTCCAGTTCCAGCAGCTCGTCGCCTTCTTTCAGGCGATCGCCCAGCTTCACTTTCAGGCTTTTGATGACGCCGGCTTTGGGCGCCGGAACTTCCATGCTCGCCTTGTCCGATTCCAGTGTCAGGATGCTCTGGTCGGCTTCGATACGGTCGCCGACCTTCACAAACAGTTCGATTACTTCACCTTCACCGCTGCCGATGTCAGGTACGCGAATGAGTTCGCTCACAAAAAATCTCCTCAGCAGTCCAGTGGGTTGCGTTTTTCCGGGTTGATACCGAACTTGGTGATGGCCTCGGCCACGACCTTAGGTTCGATGTCACCACGGTCAGCCAAGGCTTCCAGGGCTGCCAACACCACGAAATGACGGTCGACTTCGAAGAAGTGACGCAGCTTCTTGCGGCTGTCACTGCGGCCGAAACCGTCGGTGCCCAGGACTTTGAATTCCTTGGACGGGACCCACTGACGAATCTGTTCGGCGAACAGCTTCATGTAGTCGGTAGAGGCGATGACCGGGCCCTTGCGGCCGCTCAGGCACTCTTCGACATAGCTCAGCTTAGGCTTCTGGCCCGGGTGCAGACGGTTGCTGCGCTCGACTGCCAGGCCATCGCGACGCAGTTCGTTGAAGCTGGTAACGCTCCAGACGTCCGCGCCCACGTTGAATTCTTCACGCAGGATCTTCGCCGCTTCACGGACTTCGCGCAGGATGGTGCCGGAGCCCATCAGCTGTACGTGGTGCGCCGCTTCGCGGGTGTCTTCCTCGAGCAGGTACATACCCTTGATGATGCCTTCCTCTACACCGGCCGGCATGGCTGGCTGCTGGTAGGACTCGTTCATCACGGTGATGTAGTAGAAGACGTCCTGTTGCTCTTCGGTCATCTTCTTCATGCCGTCCTGGATGATCACCGCCAGCTCGTAGCCATAGGTCGGATCGAAGGTACGGCAGTTCGGGATGGTGCCCGCCAGCATGTGGCTGTGACCGTCTTCGTGCTGCAGGCCTTCACCGTTGAGGGTGGTACGGCCGGCGGTACCGCCGATCAGGAAACCACGGGTACGGCTGTCGCCAGCGGCCCAGGCCAGGTCGCCGATACGCTGGAAGCCGAACATCGAATAGAAGATGTAGAACGGCAGCATCGGCTGGTTGTGGCTGGAGTACGAGGTACCGGCTGCAATGAAGGAGCTCATGGCGCCCGCTTCGTTGATGCCTTCCTCGAGGATCTGGCCCTTCTTGTCTTCGCGGTAGAACATCACCTGGTCTTTATCGACTGGCTCGTAGAGCTGGCCGACGGACGAGTAGATGCCCAACTGACGGAACATGCCTTCCATACCGAAGGTACGGGCTTCGTCCGGGATGATCGGCACGATGCGCTGGCCGATTTCCTTGTCCTTGACCAGCTGCGCGAGGATCCGCACGAAGGCCATGGTGGTGGAGATTTCGCGGTCGCCCGAACCGTCGAGGATAGCCTTGAGGGTATCCAGTGGCGGGGTCGGGATGTTGAAGCTCTTGGCGCGACGCTGAGGCACGAAACCGCCCAGCGCGGCACGACGCTCGCTCAGGTAGCGGGCTTCGGCACTGCCTTCTTCCGGCTTGAAGAACGGCAGGTTTTCGATCTCTTCGTCCTTGACCGGAATGTCGAAGCGGTCGCGGAACAACTTCAGGCTGTCGACATCGACTTTCTTGGTGTTGTGCGCGGTGTTCTTCGCTTCGCCGGCGCCGGTGCCATAACCCTTGATGGTCTTGGCCAGGATGACGGTCGGTTGCTCTTTGTGGTTGACCGCCTGGTGGTAGGCCGCATAGACCTTGTACGGGTCGTGGCCGCCACGGTTGAGTTTCCAGATTTCGTCGTCGGACAGGTCTTCGACCATCGCCTTGAGTTCTGGCGTGTTGAAGAAGTGCTCACGCACGAAGGCGCCGTCTTTGGCCTTGTAGTTCTGGTACTCGCCGTCGATGACTTCGTCCATGCGGCGTTGCAGGATGCCGTCGGTGTCCTTGGCCAGCAGTGGGTCCCAGAAACGGCCCCAGATGACCTTGTTCACATTCCATTGGGCGCCACGGAACACGCCTTCGAGTTCCTGGATGATCTTGCCGTTGCCGCGAACCGGGCCGTCGAGGCGCTGCAGGTTGCAGTTGATGACGAAGATCAGGTTGTCCAGCTTCTCGCGGCCGGCCAGGGAGATCGCGCCCAGGGATTCCGGCTCGTCGCACTCGCCGTCGCCCATGAAGCACCAGACTTTCTGCTTGCCCGGCTGGATGAAACCGCGGGCTTCCAGGTACTTCATGAAGCGCGCCTGGTAGATCGCCTGGATCGGACCCAGACCCATGGAGACGGTCGGGAACTGCCAGAAATCAGGCATCAGCCATGGGTGCGGGTAGGAGGACAGGCCGTTGCCGTCCACTTCCTGACGGAAGTTGTTCATCTGGTCTTCGCTGATGCGGCCTTCCATGAAAGCGCGAGCGTAGACGCCAGGGGAGGCGTGGCCCTGGAAGTAGATCAGGTCGCCGCCATGTTCTTCGGTTGGCGCCTGGAAGAAGTAGTTGAAGCCGATGTCATACAGCGTCGCACTGGAAGCGAAGCTGGAGATGTGACCGCCCAGGTCAGAATCTTTCAGGTTCGTACGCATGACCATGGCCAACGCGTTCCAACGTACCAGCGAGCGAATGCGGCGTTCCATGAACAGGTCGCCAGGCATGCGTGCTTCGTGGGTAACGGGAATCGTGTTGCGGTACGGCGTGGTGATGGCGTAGGGCAGTTGCGAGCCGCTGCGGGTCGCGAGTTCGCCCATACGGGTCATCAGGTAGTGAGCACGGTCTTCGCCTTCTTTGTCGAGAACCGATTCCAGGGCGTCCAGCCATTCCTGGGTTTCGACGGGATCGAGGTCTTGCATGGCTTGCTCCAGGGCGGAAAGGCTTCCAGAATCGGTTGCCTGAGTTTGCGACTGGCCTTGTGGGCAGACGATAAAATTCTTGGATTGCCGGAGGTTGATACGGCGGCGTGTAGTTTTACTACAAATCGTCGGCCATTTCAGCCTTTCGAATGTATAGACGAGTAGTAAAACTACAGAAGATTGGCTTGTGGCCTCCTGCTGCGTTGTGAGAATAATCGTTACTGTTGGTCGATTTCCAACACCAATGGGTA
This sequence comes from Pseudomonas sp. GW456-L12, assembly GCF_059424045.1. NCBI lineage: Bacteria > Pseudomonadati > Pseudomonadota > Gammaproteobacteria > Pseudomonadales > Pseudomonadaceae > Pseudomonas > Pseudomonas sp. GW456-L12. The sequence goes on along the minus strand of NZ_JBWKZA010000004.1, from coordinate 160,202 downwards.
AGAATTTGATGCTGGCTGCCAAAATAATAAAAAACTCAGCTATTTCTAACTTTTGTTCGACAGTCCTTCAAGGGCCGCGCCCGCAGAATTTGCCCCGACCGCCCCTTTCTACGCCGATCAAGGATAGCCCATGAGCCTGCCCGCGCTTGCCGAACTCCCAGCGACTCTCCTGCCTTTTGTCAGCCGTGCGGAGCAGTCGTTCCGTAGTGCCGTGGCGACCCTGGACGACGATCACGGGCTCGCCGCCTGGACCCCCGAGCGCTGGGCCGAGTTCGCTCGGGTGAGCGCCGCCAGCGACTTTTTCATTGAACAGAGCCTTCGTGACCCTTTGATGTTGCTGGAACTGGTGCGCGGCGGTGAGCTCGACCGCGGCTTCGGCCCGGGCGAGCTGTGCGCGCAGATCGCCGCGGCGGTGCAGCAGGCCACCAGCGAAGACGAGTTGGGGCGGGTGCTGCGGCGTCAGCGCAATCGTCATCAGGTGCGGATCATCTGGCGCGACCTGACGCGCCAGGCGGATCTGGTGCAGACCTGTCGCGACCTCTCGGACATGGCTGACGCCTGCATCGACCAGGCCTATCAATGGTTGTACCAGCGCCACTGCGAGCAGTTTGGTGTTCCCACCGGCCGACGCAGCGGCGAGCCGCAGCAGATGGTCATCCTCGGCATGGGCAAGCTGGGCGCCGTCGAGCTGAACCTGTCGTCCGACATCGACCTGATCTTCGCCTACCCCGAAGGCGGGGAGACCGTGGGCGTGAAGCGTGCGCTGGATAACCAGGAGTTTTTCATCCGCCTGGGGCAGCGCCTGATCAAGGCTCTGGACCCGATGACCGTCGACGGTTTCGTGTTCCGCGTCGACATGCGCCTGCGGCCCTACGGTTCGGCGGGCGCCCTGGTGCTGAGCTTCAATGCGCTGGAGCAGTACTACCAGGATCAGGGCCGCGACTGGGAGCGCTACGCGATGATCAAGGCGCGGGTGGTGGCGGGTGACCAGATCGCCGGCGCGCAGTTGCTCGACATGCTGCGGCCTTTTGTCTACCGGCGTTACCTGGACTTCTCGGCGATCGAAGCGCTGCGCACCATGAAGCAGCTGATCCAGCAGGAAGTGCGGCGCAAGGGCATGGCCGACAATATCAAGCTGGGCTCCGGCGGGATTCGTGAAGTCGAGTTCATCGCTCAGGCTTTTCAGCTGATCCACGGCGGGCGCGACCTGAGCCTGCAGCAGCGTCCTCTATTAAAGGTGCTGACCACCCTGGAGGGGCAGGGTTACCTGCCGCCCGCGGTGATCGCCGAGCTGCGTGAAGGTTACGAATTCCTGCGTTACACCGAGCACGCGATCCAGGCGATCGCTGACCGGCAGACGCAGATGCTGCCGGACAATCCACAGGACCAGGCGCGTATTGCCTTCATGCTGGGTTTTGCCGACTGGGCGGCGTTCCATGAGCGGCTGATGTATTGGCGCGGTCGGGTGGAATGGCACTTCCGTCAGGTGATCGCCGACCCGGATGAAGACGAAGGCAGCGAATGCGAAGTGGTGGTCGGCGGTGAATGGCTGCCGTTGTGGGAAGAAGCCCAGGACGAAGAGGCTGCCTGCCGGCAGTTGCAGGAAGGCGGTTTCAATGACGCGCCCAAGGCACTCAGGGCGCTGGCCGGCCTGCGTGGCAGCCCGCAATTGCGGGCCATGCAGCGTTTGGGGCGCGAGCGTCTCGACGCCTTTATTCCCCGCCTGCTGGCCCAGGCGGTAGAGCATGCCGATCCGGACCTGGTGCTGGAGCGGGTGTTGCCGCTGGTCGAGGCGGTAGCGCGGCGCTCCGCCTACCTGGTACTGCTCACCGAGAATCCCGGGGCCTTGCGCCGCTTGTTGACCCTGTGTGCCGCCAGCCCGTGGATCGCCGAGCAGATCACTCGCTTCCCGCTGCTGCTCGATGAATTGCTCAACGAAGGCCGGCTGTTCAAGCCGCCACTGGCGCCGGAGCTGGCCGCCGAGCTGCGCGAACGCCTGACGCGCATCCCCGAGGACGACCTGGAGCAGCAGATGGAAGCGCTGCGCCACTTCAAGCTGGCTCACCGCCTGCGGGTGGCAGCCTCGGAAATCGCCGGCAGCCTGCCGCTGATGAAGGTCAGCGATTACCTGACCTGGCTGGCCGAGGCGATCCTCGAACAGGTGCTGGCCCTGGCCTGGCGCCAGACCGTGGCCAAATACGGCGCTCCGCAGCGCACCGATGGCAGCTTGTGCGATCCCGGCTTCATTATTGTCGGTTACGGGAAAGTCGGCGGCCTGGAACTCGGGCATGGTTCCGACCTGGACCTGGTGTTTATCCATGACGGCGATCCGCAGGCGGAAACCGATGGCCCGAAACCGATCGACGGCGCGCAGTTCTTCACCCGCCTGGGCCAGCGGATCATTCACCTGCTGACCACCCAGACCAACTCCGGCCAGCTGTACGAAGTGGACATGCGTCTGCGGCCGTCCGGGGCGTCGGGCTTGCTGGTGAGTTCGCTGGGGGCTTTCGCCCGTTATCAGGAGAACGAAGCCTGGACCTGGGAGCATCAGGCGCTGGTGCGTGCCCGGGTGCTGGTGGGTAGCCAGGATGTCGGCCAGGCCTTCGAGAAAGTGCGGGCGGCGGTGCTGGGTCGTGCCCGTGACCTGCCCAAGTTGCAGCAGGAGGTCAGCGAGATGCGGGCCAAGATGCGCGACAACCTGGGGACCAGAGCGACGGCTGCCGGAACCGCGGCAAATGCCTTCGAGGCCACGGCGCCGTTCGACCTCAAGCAGGACGCCGGAGGTATCGTCGACATCGAATTTATGGTGCAATACGCGGCCCTGGCGTGGTCGCAAGAGCACCCGTCATTGCTGCGCTACACCGACAATATCCGCATTCTGGAAGGTCTGGAGGAAGTCGGGCTGATGCCCGCGACCGACGCCAGTCTGTTGCGTGAGGTCTATAAGGCCTACCGCTCCGCGGCTCACCGCCAGGCCTTGCAGAACGAGGCTGGGGTCATCGCCGGCGACCAGTTCGCCAGCGAGCGACGGGAGGTATTGCGGATTTGGCGCGAGCTGGGGCTAAGCTAGGCAGCGTGCGCTGCGTTGCCACAAATGTATCCGGCGAGCCAGGTTGCGGCTCGTCCACAATGAGCTGGCGGTGAATGCCGCAGGGCTGGATTCTCGAGGCGGGGAGGCGTAAGCCCCCCCGGTTCGTTTTTGGAAACCACATGAATATTCTGATCGTTGGGCCCAGTTGGGTCGGTGACATGGTGATGGCGCAGACACTCTTCCAGTGTCTGAAACAGCGCCATCCTCAATGCGAGATCGACGTGCTGGCCCCCGAGTGGAGCCGGCCGATCCTGGAGCGCATGCCGCAAGTGCGGCGGGCCTTGAGCTTCCCGCTCGGCCACGGCGTGCTGGAACTGGCGACTCGTCGGCGCATCGGCAAATCCCTGGTCGGCCAGTACGACCAGGCCATCCTGCTGCCCAACTCGCTGAAGTCGGCGCTGGTGCCGTTTTTTGCCGGCATCGCGCAACGCACCGGCTGGCGTGGCGAGTTCCGCTACGGCCTGCTCAACGACGTGCGCACGCTGGACAAAGAACGCTATCCGCTGATGATCGAGCGCTTCATGGCCCTGGCTTACGAGCCGGGCGCCGAGCTGCCCAAGCCGTATCCGCGTCCCGACCTGCAGATCGATCCGGCCAGCCGAGAAGCGGCGCTGGCCAAGTTCGGCCTGACCCTGGACCGCCCGGTGCTGGCGCTGTGTCCGGGAGCCGAGTTCGGCGAGGCCAAGCGCTGGCCGTCCGAGCATTACGCCAAGGTTGCCGAGCTGAAGATCCGCGAGGGCTGGCAGGTCTGGCTGTTCGGTTCGAAGAACGATCACGTGGTCGGCGAAGACATTCGCGCCCGGCTGATTCCTGGGCTGCGCGAAGAGTCGGTCAACCTCTGCGGCGGCACCTCCCTGGCCGAGGCCATCGACCTGTTGTCCTGCGCCGATTCCGTGGTGTCCAACGACTCCGGGCTGATGCACGTGGCGGCGGCGCTGAATCGCCCGCTGGTGGCGGTGTACGGCTCGACATCGCCGGGTTTCACCCCGCCGCTGGCCGACCAGGTCGAAGTCGTGCGCCTGGGCATCGAGTGCAGCCCGTGCTTCGATCGCACCTGCCGCTTTGGCCATTACAACTGCCTGCGCCAGCTGTTGCCCGACTCGGTGGACCAGGCCTTGCAGCGGTTGCAAGGCACCGCGGTCGAGGTTCGGTAAGTGCGGGTACTGTTGATCAAGACCTCTTCCCTGGGTGACGTGATTCATGCGCTGCCGGCGCTGACCGATGCGGCGCGGGCGATCCCGGGGATCAAGTTCGACTGGGTGGTGGAAGAGGGGTTCGCGGAAATCCCGACCTGGCACCCGGCTGTGGATAAAGTGATCCCGGTGGCGATTCGCCGCTGGCGCAAGAACATCTGGCAGACCATCAAGAGTGGCGAGTGGCGGCGCTTCAAGCAAAGCGTGCGTGCCACCAAGTACGATCTGGTGATCGACGCCCAGGGCTTGCTGAAAAGCGCCTGGCTGACGCGCTACGTCAAGGCGCCGGTGGCCGGCCTGGACAAGCAGTCGGCACGCGAACCCCTGGCTGCGCGTTTCTATTCGCGGCGCCTGGCCGTCGCCCGCGGCCAGCATGCCGTGGAGCGTGTGCGCCAGCTGTTCGCCGTGGCGCTGGGGTATGACTTGCCCCAGGGCCTGGGCGATTACGGCCTGAACGTCGAGAAACTGGTGGAGTTGCCGCGGCCCAAGCCGTTCGTGGTGTTCCTGCACGGCACCACCTGGGACACCAAGCACTGGCCGCAAGCCTATTGGCGCGAGCTGGCCGAACGCATGGGCCAGTTGGGCGTCGAGGTCAAGTTGCCGTGGGGCAACCCGGCGGAGAAGGCCCGGGCCGAGCGTATTGCCCAGGGCCTGAGCAACGCCACGGTGCTGCCGAAGCTGAACCTGGCGGGCGTCGCCAAGGTGCTGGCGCAAGCCCGGGCCTGCGTCGCGGTGGATACCGGGCTTGGCCATCTCGCGGCAGCGCTGGATGTGCCGACCATCTCCCTGTTCGGCCCGACCAACCCGGGCCTGACCGGTGCCTATGGCAAGGCGCAGATCCACATGGCCAGCGACTTCCCTTGCGCGCCGTGCCTGCAGAAAAAATGCACCTATCAACCGACGGCTGAAGATCAGCGGCGGTTCGACCTGAAACGCGAGTGGCCGTTGTGCTTCACGCGTCTGAATCCTGAGCGTGTCGCCAGCCGGCTGAGCAGGTTGTTACTGGCTGAGGAGCTGCGCTGATGCAATTGGCTTTTGTCCTTTATAAATACTTCCCGTTCGGCGGCCTGCAACGGGACTTCATGCGCATCGCCCTGGAGTGCCAGAAACGCGGGCACCAGATTCGCGTCTATACGCTGATCTGGGAAGGCGATGTGCCGCCGGGTTTCGAGGTGCTGGTGGCGCCGGTCAAGGCGTTCTTCAACCATCGTCGTAACGAGAAGCTCAGCGCCTGGATGGAGGCCGACCTGGCCAAGCGCCCGGTGGACCGCCTGATCGGCTTCAACAAGATGCCCGGCCTGGACGTGTACTACGCCGCCGACGGCTGCTTCGAAGACAAGGCGCAGAACCTGCGCCACTCGCTGTACCGCCGCTGGGGCCGCTACCGGCACTTCGCCGAATACGAACGCGCGGTGTTCGCCCGGGACGCCAAGACCGAAGTGCTGATGATTTCCGAGGTCCAGCAGCCGCTGTTCATCAAGCATTACGACACCCCGGTGGAGCGTTTCCACCTGCTGCCGCCAGGCATCGCCCAGGACCGTCGCGCGCCGGCCAACGCGGCCGAGATCCGCGCCGAATTCCGTCGTGAGTTCGCCCTGAAAGACGATGACTTGCTGCTGGTGCAGATCGGCTCCGGGTTCAAGACCAAGGGCGTGGATCGCAGCCTCAAGGCCGTGGCCGCCTTGCCGCCGGAGCTGAAGAAACGCACCCGGCTATTTGTAATTGGCCAGGACGACCCCAAAGTATTCCAATTGCAGAGCGCGGCATTGGGCCTGGGCGAGCATGTGCAGTTCCTCAAGGGGCGCAGCGATATCCCGCGTTTCCTGCTGGGCGCCGACCTGTTGATCCATCCGGCGTACAACGAAAACACCGGCACCGTGTTGCTGGAAGCGCTGGTGGCCGGCTTGCCGGTGCTGGTCAGCGCGGTCTGCGGTTATGCCCATTACATCGCCGAGGCCGACAGCGGCCTGGTACTGGACGAGCCACTGGAGCAGGGACAGCTCAATCAATACCTGAACACCATGTTGACCGACGACGCTGCACGCGCGACCTGGAGCCGTAACGGCCTGGCGTTCGCCGAGACGGCCGACCTCTATAGCATGCCGCAGCACGCTGCGGATGTGATTCTGGCGGAGCAACACTGATGAAGTTGATTCTTGCCGAACCGTTCAAGACCCTTTGGGCCGGACGCGATGCGTTCGCCGAAGTCGAGCGTCTGGACGGCCAGGTCTACCGTGAACTGGAAGCCCGCCGTACCTTGCGTACCGAGGTGGCTGGCGAAGGGTTCTTCGTAAAGATTCACCGCGGTATCGGTTGGGGCGAGATCTTCAAGAACCTGCTCACCGTCAAGCTGCCGGTGCTCGGCGCGGGCCAGGAATGGCAGGCCATTCAGCGCCTGCAGGAAGCCGGCGTGCCGACCATGACCGCCGTGGCCTATGGCGAACGCGGCAGCAACCCGGCCAACCAGCATTCGTTCATCGTCACCGAGGAGCTGGCGCCGACCATCAGCCTCGAAGACTTCAGCATCGACTGGGTCAAGCAGCCGCCGCAGCCCAGGCTCAAGCGCGCGCTGATCGCCGAAGTGGCACGCATGACCGGTATGATGCACCGCGCCGGGGTCAACCATCGCGACTGCTACATCTGCCACTTCCTGCTGCACACCGACAAGCCGGTGACGCCGGATGACTTCAAGCTCTCGGTGATCGACCTGCACCGCGCCCAGACCCGCCCGGCCATCACCCGGCGCTGGCGCGACAAGGACCTGGCGGCGCTGTATTTCTCGGCACTGGATATCGGCCTGACCCGGCGCGACAAGCTGCGCTTCCTCAAGGGTTATTTTCAACAGCCGTTGCGCCAGATCCTGAGCGACGAAGCGCCTCTGCTGGCCTGGCTGGAGGGCAAGGCCAACAAGCTGTACGCACGCAAGCAGCGGTACGGAGATGCGCTCTGATGGCGGGTTGGAACCTTGAACCTGGGTATCGGGAGCTGGCGCAGGACTTCGGCAGTCTGGATGCGGTCTTTGCCCTCGAGGGCGAGCACCTGACCCGCGACCCGTTGTCGGAGGTCATCCGGGTCGAACGCAACGGCATCAACTATTACGTCAAGCGCTACACCGGCGCCGGCAAGAACCTGCGGCGCTATCTGGGCAAGCCGCGGGTCAAGTCCGAGTGGCAGAACCTCAAGCGTTTCGCCAAGTGGGGCATTCCCACGGCGGAGGTGGTGGCCTGGGGCCTGGAGCGCCGTGGCCTGGCTTACGACCGGGGGGCGATGATCACCCGCGAGCTGCCACGCACCGAAGACCTGTCGGTCCTGGCCGAGCGCAACGACCCGCTGCTGGCCGATCGGGCCTGGGTGGACCGGGTCAGCCAGCAGCTGGCGCGCTACACGCGGATCATGCATGAGCATCGCTTCACCCATAACGACTTGAAGTGGCGCAACCTGCTGATCGACGATGAGGTCCGGCTTTACCTGATCGATTGCCCCAATGGCGATTTCTGGCGCGGTTTCTGGCTCAAGTACCGGATCACCAAGGACCTGGCGTGCCTGGACAAGGTGGCCAAGTATCATTTGTCCGCCACCCAGCGCCTGCGCTTCTATTTGCAGTACCGCCAGCGCACCCGGCTGAATGCCGCGGACAAGTGCCGTATCCGGCATGTGCTGAGATTTTTCGAGGGACGCGAATGACCGATTTCCTGGCGGCTCAGGACCGTGCGTTGCTGGAGCGCCACGGCCTCGACAGCTTCGACGCGTTGTGGGCTAAGCAACTTGAGGCGGTGGACGAGCCCAACACCGATGGTGGGGGCTGGAGCAGCGTGTATCGCCTCGACCTGGAAGGCCACGGCTACTACCTCAAGCGCCAGAGCAACTACCTGACGCGGACCCTGCACCGGCCGTTCGGCGAGCCGAGTTTCGCCCGCGAGTTTCGCAATATCAGCCGCTACCAGCAGTTGGGCATTCCAGCGCTGCAGGCGGCCTTCTTTGGCGAGCGCAAGGTGGCAGGCGAAATCCGGGCGATCCTGCTGACCCGGGCGCTGGATGGCTGGAACGACCTGGATTCGCTGCTGCAGCAATGGGCGCAGCTCAGCCCGGACCAGCATGCGGCGATCCTTCGGGCCTGCGGCCTGCTGGCGCGCCAGTTGCACGCGGTGCGCCAGGTGCACGGCTGTTTTTATCCCAAGCATATTTTCCTGCGGGCCACCGGCGACGGTTACCAGGCGCAATTGATCGACCTGGAAAAGACCCGTCCGCTGTTGTTTGGCCAGCGTGACCGGGTCAAGGACCTGGAGCCGCTGTTGCGTCGCGCCCCGGTCTGGAGTGAGAGCGATGTGCGCGTCTTGCTTGCGACCTATCTGGATCAGCCGCGGGACAGCTCGCTGGTTGATGCCTGGCTGAACCGCCTGACTGCGCGCCGCAGCCACAAGGAGACTCGTTGATGCGTCTGTCCGAACTTGAACGGGCCGGCCGCGCGCCAAGCCTGCCGTTGAGCCTGGAACTGGCCGACGCTGCCGGGCCGGCCACGCTGCAGTTGCTCAGCCTGCTGCGGGTGCTACCGGGGCAGCGCTACGTCGGTGCCGGTGTATGGCGCGGGCGTCCGGTGCTGGCCAAGTTACTGGTGGGCGCCAAGGCGGCGCGGCATTTCCAGCGTGAGCTGCAAGGCGTGCGCTTGCTTGAAGAGCAGGGCATGACCACGCCGTTGCTGCTGGCAGACGGCCTGAAGGAAGGCGAGGGCGGCTGGCTGCTGTTCGAGTTCCTGGAAGGTTCCGAGAGCCTGGGCGATGCCTGGAAACAAGTGGAATCGTTGCCAGCGTTGGCCGATCAGCAGCAGACGGTACTCGCCGAGGCCCTGGCCGCCATCGCCGAATTGCACGGCAAGGGCCTGTGGCAGGAAGACCTGCATCTGGACAATCTGCTGCGTCATCAGGGCAAGCTGTACCTGATCGACGGCGCCGGCATCTGCGTGGAGCAGGCGGGCAAACCGCTGTCCCGGCAGAAAGTCCTGGAAAACCTCGGGGTGTTTTTCGCCCAGTTGCCCAAGAGCCTGGAGCCCTTCACCGAAGAGCTGCTGGTGCATTACCTGCTGAACAATGCCGAGCATGCCTTGCCGCTGGAAGCCTTGCAGAAGCAGGTGGACAAGGTGCGCAGCTGGCGCTTGAAGGATTTCCTCAACAAGGTCGGTCGCGAGTGCACCCTGTTCAGCGTGCTGCGCGGGCCCTTCGCCTTGCGGGCGATTCGGCGCGAGGAAGAGGCGGCGATGCTGCCGGTGCTGGAGCAGGCCGACGCGCTGCTGGACCAGGGGCACCTGTACAAGACCGGTGGCGCCGCCAGCGTCGGCCGGGTCGAAGTGGCGGGCCGCACCCTGGTGGTCAAGCGCTACAACATCAAGGGTTTTGCCCATTGGCTCAAGCGCTTCTGGCGTCCCAGCCGGGCCTGGCATTCGTGGCAGGAGGGCAATCGCCTGGCATTCCTCGGCATTGCCACGCCCAAGCCGCTGGCCTTGCTGGAGAAGCGTTTTCTCTGGCTGCGCAGTCGGGCCTATCTGGTGACCGAATACCTGGCGGGGCCGGACATCATCGAACGCTTCGCGCCCTATATCGACAGCGGCGCGGCTCCGGAAGCGGAGTTGCAGGCGCTGGACCGGCTGTTTGCCGAGTTGATCCACGAACGCATCAGCCATGGCGACTTCAAGGGGCACAACCTGTTCTGGCAAGAGGACCGCTGGGCGCTGATCGACCTGGACTCGATGTGCCAGCACCACGGCCTCGGCAGCTTCGCCCCGGCCTACGCCCGCGACCGTGCGCGCTTCATGCGTAACTGGCCAGAAAGCAGCGCGCTGTATCAGGTCATCGACCAGCGCCTGCCTAAAACCGCCGAACCTTTCGCCGGCTGACACCTGTAGCCGCTGCCGCAGGCTGCGATCGAGCGCGAAGCGGTCGCGCTCTTGAGATCGCAGAAAGGCTCTTCGAGCCTTGTCGCAGCCTGCGGCAGCGGCTACAGATCCCTCGCAAGCCATATTGGGCGCCAGTGCCCGGTGCTGAAACGTCAAGGATCATCCCGCGGCAGGTTTACGCTATAATCCCGCCCTTTAGCTGTTTCTCGTCCGTGGCGGGGAGCACATTAATTCCAGGCGCACGTCGCCTGCATGCAGACTTAAGAGGCTAGACCCCTGTGGCATTGACGATTCTTGGCCTGTCCGGCGCCCTTAGCCATGATCCTTCCGCAGCGCTGTACATCGACGGCAAGCTGGTGGCGGCGGCTGAAGAAGAGCGCTTCGTACGCGATAAACATGCAAAGAACCGCATGCCCTACGAATCGGCGAAGTTCTGTCTGGAACAGGCCGGCATCAAGCCTTCCGACGTTGACGTGGTGGCGATCCCGTTCGCCCCGATCAGCCTGTTCGGCAAGGCCCGCTGGCACTACGCCAAGCGTTACTGGTACGCCCCAGACCGCGCCCTCGACGCGATCCTGATGGGCAACCGCCGCTACAAGCGTTATCGCAACAAGATCGTCTGGTGCCTCGAGCAACTGGGCTTCGATCCCAAGAAGATCAAGATCGAGCCGGTCGAGCACCACCTGGCTCACGCTTCCAGCGCCTACCACTGCTCCGGCTTCAAGGAGAAGACCGCGATCCTCGGGATCGACGGCAAGGGCGAGTACGCCACGACTTTCTTCGGCTACGGCGAAAACGGCAAGATCCACAAGATCAAGGAATTTTTCGATCCGGACTCCCTCGGCGGCCTGTACGGCGCGATCACCGAGTTCCTCGGCTTCGAAATGCTCGACGGCGAGTTCAAGGTCATGGGTATGGCGCCGTACGGCGATGCCAGCAAGTACGACTTCTCCCGCCTGGCCAGCTTTGAAAACGGCGAACTGGTGATCAACACCGATTACGCCAACGTCATCGGCCTGCGCCGCTACAAAGAAAAGGGCAAGGGTTTCTACTTCTCGCCGAAGCTGATCGAGTGGCTGGGTCCGAAGCGCGAAGGCGACATCGCCGACGAGCCGTACATCCACTACGCGGCCAGCATGCAGGCGCTGTTCGAGAAGCTGGCGCTGCAGATGATCGACCACTATCTGGGCGACATCCTCAAGGAAACCGGCAAGCTGGCCTTTGCCGGCGGCTGTGCGCTGAACGTCAAGCTGAACCAGAAGATCATCGCCCGTCCGGAAGTCAAAGAGCTGTTCGTGCAGCCGGCGTCCGGCGATGCCGGTACCGCGGTCGGTGCCGCGGCCTATGTTTCCCACGCTCGCGGCGTGCCGGTGGAGAAGATGGAACACGTCTATCTCGGCCCGTCCTACAGCAATGAAGACGTGATCGCCGCCTGTGCCCGCCACCCGAACAAGCCGGCCTGGCGCCAGATCGACAACACCCCCGAGCGTATCGCCAAGATCATGGTCGATGGCAACCCGGTGGCCTGGTTCCAGGGTCGCATGGAGTTCGGTCCGCGCGCCCTGGGCGGCCGTTCGATCATCGGTTGCCCGAGCGCTACCGGCGTGGCCGACCGCATCAACGAGCAGATCAAGTTCCGCGAGCGCTGGAGGCCTTTCTGCCCGTCGATGCTCGACACCGTCGGTCCGCAGATGATCAAGGTCGATCACCCGGCGCCATTCATGACCTTCACCTTCGAAGTGGCGGAAGAGTGGAAGACCCGTGTGCCGGAAGTGGTCCACGAAGACGGCACTTCCCGGGCTCAGGTGCTCAAGCGCGAATACAACCCACGCTACTACGACATGATGAAGGCCCTGGAAGTCCTGACCGGCAACGGCGTGTCGCTGAACACCTCGCTCAATCGCCGTGGCGAGCCGATGATCTGCTCGCCGACCGACGCCCTGAACATGTTCTTCGGCTCCGATCTGCAGTACCTGATCATGGAAGACATCCTGGTAGTCAAAGACGGCGTGGATCCTTATGACACGCTCGGCTGAGCGCCACGTCCTGCAGTTCTGCCACGGCTATGACGGGCCGTTCCTGGACTGTGCCCGGCAATATGCCAGCCTGTTCGCGGGCAGCGGCTATCGCGTGACCACGGTGTTCCTCACCGGGGTTGCCGATGCCGAGGTGGCCGATGCCTGTGCCAGCGACGAAGTACTGTTCATGGAATACAGCTCCAAGGCCATTCGTGGCCTGAAGCTGGGGGCGATACGCGACCTGCGCAAGATTGCCGCGTCGCGCAACTTCAGCTTCTGTATCGCCCACCGTTTCAAGCCGATCTACATCGCATTGCTGGGCACCGCGTTGCCGGTGATCGGCGTGCATCACGCGTTTGGCGATTACCAGCGCGGCAGTCGCCGCCTGTTCGCCAACCTGTTCCGCAAGCGCCTGAGCTTGCTCGGCGTGTCCGACGCGGTGCGCGATGACATGCGCAGTTGCCTGCCACAATGGCCGGCGGCGCGGATCCAGACGCTGTACAACCGGATCGACGTCGAAGCCTTGCAGGCTACCCAACTGTCCAAGGCCCAAGCGCGCCAGGAGCTGGGGCTGTCGCCTTCCGCCTGGATCGTCGGCAATGTCGGGCGTCTGCACCCGGACAAGGACCAGGCCACCCTGCTGCGCGGGTTTGCCGCGGCATTGCCGGGGCTGCCTCGGGAAAGCCAGCTGGCGATTCTCGGTAGCGGGCGTCTGGAGCAGAACCTCAAGGACCTTTCTCGCGAGCTGGGCATTGCCGACCGCGTGCTGTTCCTCGGCCAGGTCACAGAAGCCCGGCGTTATTTCCGTGCTTTCGATGCCTTTGCCCTGAGCTCCGACCACGAGCCATTCGGCATGGTGCTGCTGGAGGCCATGGCCGCTGGCGTGCCTTTGCTGGCGACGGCCTGTGGCGGTGCCAAGGAAGTGGTCGAAGGCGTCGGCATCCTGTTCCCGCTGGGCGATGCCGAGCATATGGCCCAGGGCCTGCAACACCTGGCCGGGATGGATGAGAACCAGCGCTTGCTGTGCGCCGAGCTGATGTTCGAGCGCCTGCGCGAGCGCTTCTCCGACCGTGCTGTACGCGACGCCTTCTGGCGTCTGCCGCAAGTTATCGATCTGACCGCGAGGCCCTGATGCTCAATCGATTCCAAGGCTGGCGCGAGCGTGGCTGGTCGGTCGTCGACGCCTCGACTTATGCCGCCGCCTGGCAGCGTTTTGGCGGCAGCGTCGCCACCCACCCGCTGGTGGTGGAGCGCCTGGCGAACCTGGCGGGCATCCCGGTCCGCTACCTGGCCTGGGAACAGGCCGGTGAACTGCGGGCGGCGATCCCGACCTGGGGGCGCGACCTGGCGCTGTCCAAGGACGTGCTCAAGCGCCGTGGCAAGAAAGGCCTGTTCGACCTGGGCAACGCCGAGCTGATCCTGCCGGCGGCGCCTGAGACCCAGGCCCCGCTGCGTCATCGCGGTCGTTATCTGTCGGCCTTGAACCAGGGCCGGTTCAGCACCCTCAAGCTCCAGGCCGAGCAATTGGCCATGGCCCGCACGCCTGAAGAGCTGTCGAAGAAGTTTCGCTACAACCAGCGCCGCGAACTGCGCCTGCTGGAAGAGGCGGGCGGCGTGGTGCGCCCGGTCAGCGAGTTCTCCAGCCAGGAGCTGGCGGCCATCTACTGCGATCTGTTCCAGCGGCGCTGGGGGTTCCCGGCCACCGGTGCCGAGCGCATGGCCGAAGTCATCGAGTTGCTGCGCGAGTTGCTGATCGGCTCGGTGATTTTCCTCAACGATGCGCCGATCGCCATTCAGCTGGTGTACCGGGTCGAAGCGCCGGAGTGGATCAGTGTCGAATACATCAACGGTGGCGTCGATCCTGAAACCCGCGAGTTCAGCCCCGGCAGCGTGTTGAGTTTCCTCAATACGCAAAGCGCCTGGGAGCAGGCACGGGCCATCGACAAGCCGCTGCGTTTCTCCTTCGGTCGCGCCGATCGCGAATACAAGGATCGCTGGTGCAACCCCGTTCCGGTGTTCACGGTATGAATCAGCCGTCGAGTCGCAAGCAACAGTTGCTCAAACGCCATCGCCGGCAGAAGCGCCTGGGCCTGCTGATCGGCCTGCTGGTGCTGGTGGCCATCGGTGTGCTGGTGGTCTGGTGGCTGCCGCTGCTGCTCGCGGTGCTGGCCTGGGTGGCCCATGAGGCCTGGTTTGCCGACCACCTGTTTTATTCGCCCCGGGACGATTATCAGTACAGCTTTCCGTTCGGTACCGAGCAGCCCAAGGTCCACCTGGACCAGCAGCGCTTGGTGCTGGACCAGGCGATCGACCTGGCGGGGGACGAAACCCTGATCCTCGCGGTAAAGGTCAGCAGCAGCTGGCTGGGGCGCTTTTTCGATCCTTGCGTCTCCTTGGCGGGGCAGGATCGACAGACGTTCGAGCGTGGCGTGAACGGCCTGCGTTATCTCAATCTCAGTGGGCTGGCACGACCTCTGGCCAGCGGCGAGCTGCAATTGCGCGGACGTTTCTGCCGGGTGCACGGCGAACCGCTGTTGTCGGTGTTCCGTGAGCCGGACTATCGCCACCAGCGGGTGATGGTCATCGCCCCCCATGCCGACGATGCCGAACTGGCTGCCTTCGGCCTGTACAGCCAGGCCGACGAAGCCTGGATCGTCACGTTGACCGCGGGCGAGATCGAGGCCCAGCATTACCAGCAGATGGGCATGAACGCTGCGGATGCGGCGCGGATCAAGGGCCGGCTGCGGGCCTGGGACAGCATTGCGGTGCCGCGTTGGGCCGGGGTCGCCGAGGAACGTTGTGTGCAGCTGGGGTATTTCTGCCTGCAACTGCCGCCCATGCAGGCGGCGCCGAACCGGCCTGTGGCGTCCCGCGAGGCCGAGCTGTCGGACATCCGCCTGTTCCGCCAGTTCAACCCGTTCCCGTTGCCGGCGGATGCCGATGGCGCGCCGACCTGGAACAATCTCTTGGCCGACCTGCGGGCGCTGTTGCTCAAGGCCCGCCCCGAGGTGATAGTGCTGCCGCATCCGACACTCGATCCGCACCCGGACCACATCTGCGCCCAGCAGGCGGTATTGGAAGCGTTGCAGGGGCTGGAGTGGCAGCCAACCACCTTGCTCGGTTATGCCAACCATTTGCATGACAACGACCGCTGGCCGATGGGCGATTCAGGGGCGGGCATTGCTCTGCCGCCGGTGTTCGATCCGGCCCAGGTGCTCAGGCCCTGCAGCTTGCAGCTATCGATCGAGCAGCAACGGGACAAGGCGATGGCCCTGGGCATGATGCACGACCTGCAGTCGCGAGCGCCGTTCAAGCGCAGGCTGCGTCGGGTCTTGCAGCGTGTATTGGCCGGTCGCGCCGGTTCGCTTTATGGCGAGAACGAGTTTTTCCGCAAGGCGGTACGCCGGCATGAGCTGTTCTGGCGTTTGTAAATTGATATTGCATGACACCCTTTTGCCTGTCGGCCAGGGTAGTTTCGCTCTTTTGTCGGGTTGCTCACGGCTGCAAGGAAGATGATGAAGGTTCTATTTCTGGTGCAGAAAGAACAGCGGGCCATTCTGGACCGTCTGTACGAAGGCGTTGCCGCCCATTGCGAATGCGACCTGCGGTGGTTGAGCAGTGACGAGCAGCGCAACCTGCGTGGCTATTTCCGCCGTGAGGTGGATGTATCGCGCTACGACCGCATCGTGTTCTTCCTGCGTTTCAAGCAGGAAATTCGCCAAGTGAGCTTCATCCGCAGCATTCCCAACCTGGTGATCCTCGAGCACGACGCCTACCAGAACTACATCCCTTGCAAGTACACCGGCAAGTTCAGCGCGCACTACCGCCGCCTGCCGTGGGCGCGGGTGATCAGTTCGGGGTTCATGGTCAGCGAGCGCTTGCGCGAGGAAGGTTTCGACGCGGTATTCGTGCCCAAGGGCTACGACCAGACCCTGCTGCAGGATCAGGGGCGCGAGCGGGATATCGAACTGGCATTCGTCGGCAGCACCAACAGCGTGGCTTACAGCGGGCGCAAGGCGCTGCTCGATGAGCTCGGCCAGGTCGAACCCTTGGTGGTGACGCGGACCAAGTCGGGCGAAGAGTATTGCGACACCCTCAACCGCATCCGCTTTTTCGTCAGTGCCGACGTCGGCATGGGCGAATACATGATCAAGAATTTCGAGGCCATGGCCTGTGGCTGTGTGTTGCTGGCATTCGACCAGGGCGAGGCGGAAAACCGCGCGCTGGGTTTGCAGGACCTGCACAACGTGGTCTTTTATCAGAACATCCCGCAATTGCAGGAGAAGCTCGCCATGTTGCGCGCCAACCCGGCCCTGGCGCAGAGCATCGCGCGAAACGGACGCGATCTGGCGGTCTCTCAGTTCAGCTTCGCCCGTATCGGGCAGCGTATTGTCGAGGAACTCCAGCCCGCATTGCGGCCTCGTGCACCCTTGAGCTTTATCGAGCGCGTACGCTCGAAACTGGGTGTTTGACAGCGGTCACCGAGCCCTTAATAGTGATCGCACTTTGTCGTAGGTGAGAATCAAGTGCAGTTTAGTCAAGAGAGTGACATCACGTTGGTGGTCACCAGTTGCGGTCGCCTGGACCTGCTCAAGCTCACGCTGGAGAGTTTCGATCGCTTCAACAGTGCGCCGATCCGCGAAGTCTTCATCACCGAAGATGCTGGCGACGAGCGGGTGCGCACGGCTGTGCCCGCCCACTGGAAAGATCACTGTACCTTCTTCGTCAACCGGCCGAAGCTCGGGCAGTTGGCGTCGATCGACCTGGCCTACGAGCAGGTCAAGACCCCCTATATCTTCCATTGCGAAGACGACTGGGAATTCTACCGCCCGGGTTTCGTCGAGGATTCGAAAGCGATTCTCGAGCAACGCCAGGACATCCTGCAGGTCTGGTTGCGCAGTTATGCCCACGACCTGCGAATCCATAGCCCTTACATCCACTTGGGGGCTCGCGAGTTGATCGGCGGTGTGCCCTGTTATCCGCTGATCTCCGACAAACCCGAGTGGCAGAGCTTTTCCCTGAACCCGGGCTTGCGCCGGATGGCAGAGTATCGACTGTGCGCGCCTTTCGCCGGGCACGGCGGCGAGAAAGCGCTGTCCAAGCGCTATGCTGAGCTGAACCTGACAGCTGTCAGCCTGGAAGGCGACGCGGTGCTGCATACAGGCTTCGGTCTGCATGTGGAGACTGCCGTGGAGCGGCAGCGTAAGGCTCGGCGCAGTCGTCGCGAGCAAATCAAGCTTGTTTTAGTCCTGTTGGTTGGAGTCGGTATTGGCTGGTTTATCAATTAGTTCTACCGGTTTCACTTTCCCGAATACCGCGAAAGGGCTATGTGCCCAATGAGCATTCTCAACATCATGTGGGCAGGCGGCAGTGCATTTGCCTCCGTTCACAAGGTTCACCAGCAGATCCTCTCTCAGGCCGAGCCAGGCACTGTGGTCAAGACCTGGCTGCTGCAAGGCTCGTCCACCGGATGCGTTGCCGAAGTGGGGGAATGCCGGGAGTGGAACCTGTCGTCGGCGCGGGTGAAGGGCAAGCATTTCTGGCGCTTGCTCAAACCCTGGCTGCGGGCCAGTTTTCGCAAGGCGTTGCGGGAAAGCGATGCCCAGGTGTTGTTGCTCGATGGCCTGGGGGTGGCGCGTACCTTGTTGCCGGTCCTCAAGTCATTGCCGCACATGCGTGCGGTGGTGGTGATCCACGGCTCCACGCGCTTGCACCGCAAGGATCAACAGCTGTTTCGGCAGTTCCCCGCTTCGCAGCTGACTCTCGCGGCTGTTTCGCAGACCCTGGCTTCATCCCTCGAAGACGATTTGCTGATGCCGGTGACGGCCTTGCGCAGCGCGTTCAATCCGCACGAGTTCAACGCAAGGCTGCTACCGCGTGCCGAGGCCCGGGCAACCCTCGGCCTGCCCGCAGGCGATGCTCCGGTATTCGGCGCGGTCGGGCGTCTGGTGGACGATAAGGGTTTTGCTTGCCTGTTGGAGGCCTTCGCCAAGGCCCTGGCGAGCCGGCCGGAGATGCGTCTGGTGATTATCGGCGAGGGTTCGAATCGCGCAGCGCTCGAGGCCCGCATCAACCGGCTGGGCCTGCAAGACAAGGTTTCGCTGCCTGGGCATCTGAAGCATGCGGCGATGCTTTACAAGGCATTCGACTGGGTGGCCATCCCGTCGCTGGACGAGGGCCTGGGGCTGATCCTGCAGGAAGCGGTGATGTCCGGTGTACCGGTGCTGACCAGCGATTTGCCCGTGTTTCGTGAGCAGTTGGCTGCAACCGGGCGTTATGCGCCGGTGAATGACATCGACGCCTGGCAGGAGGCGATTCTTCAGGCCCTCGGCCTGCCCACCCAGAGCATCGCGGCGGATCAGTACGCTGCTCTGGCTCCCGACCTGGCTTGGCAGCGCTTCAGCCAGGCCGCCACCAGCCTGCTGTCATGCCGAAAGTAGGGCCTGTTCCAGCGCTTGTATCGGAAAGCTCCCGTTCAGCTTCTCCCGGGCAATATAGCGAGCGAAGTGTTGCAGGTTGCGTTTGACCAGATGGCGCGGCAATGGCCCGCGGAAGAAGCGCATGTCGGCCACGTCGATCAGGCCGAAGCGGTTATCCGGGGTGATGACGATGTTGCCCAGGTGCAGCGAGCGAAAGTAGATCCCCGAGGTGTGCAGGCTACGAATCAGCTCGACCAGGGTCGGCAAGGTCTGTTGCCAGTCGAAACCTTCCTTGCTGGCGACCTGGCGCAGGGTTTCGCCTGGCAGCGGTCGGTAAAGCACCGCGGTCATGCCGGGTTGTTCCAGGCGGTAGAAGTCCAGAACCTGCAGCGTGGGAACGCCGAGTTGTTCCAGGCGTGCGGCGTTGTCGATGAAGCGTGTCGAATAGGGGCGAAACAGGGCGGATGAAAAAAGACGCTTGCGCCGGAACAGTTTCAGAATATTCCCATCCTGCAACAGGTAGACTTTCGGGCCGTAACTGTCGGCCTCCAGAATCCTGGCGCCTTCAATCATCTGATTCAAAGTGGCTTGGGGAAGCCGGGAGCATTGCATCGTAGGAAGCCTTGTCGAAGTGGCGGGCACAGTGACGGGCAATGATGCCGAAAAGTTGTTGTTTTAACCATGCCGGTTTGGCTGGTGAACCATTTAGGAGCGAATAAATGCAGGCCACACGTTGGGCGCAAGTATGGATGACAATCGGGTTGCTATGGTTTTTGCTGGCCATCGCACTGGCGCCCACCAACAAGCTCTACCAACAGGGGCTGGTGGCCTTCTTGTGGTTGCCAGCAATGATTCTGGCCTGGTCCGCGCGTGAGCGCCTGATCGAGTGGTGGCGTGCCCAGCGCTGGCTTGGCCTGGCATTGCTGGGGCTGGCGATATGGGGGCTGATCAGCCTGACATGGACGCAAGCGGCGGACCCGTCGCGCGAGGCCAAGCGCTTGTTGTACATCGCGGTGTTCCTGCTGTTCTTCCCGATTTTCGCCAATGCCCGGCCTGAGCGGGTGATCCGTGTCATGCAGTGGGGTGGATTGGGGCTGGCGGTGACGGCGCTGATGGCCATCATCCAGTTCTACTGGATCAAGGAAAACGTCTGGTGGGCGCGTCTTGAGGGGCTTGGCGAGCTGGCTCATCCGATCCTGGGTGGTTATGTCATCGGCCTGGCCGCGATCTGGCTGCTGCATTGGATGCCGCGTACTCGCGGTCTTCAAGCCGTATGGCTGGTGGCTTTGGCGCTGCTTGGTGGGTTTGTCGTGCTGTGCCAGAGTCGCGGTGCTGCCCTGGCCCTGTTCCTGACCGTGCTGGCGATGCCGATCTGGTGTCGTGATCGACTTAGCCGAATTTTCGCGGCGGCGGCATTGTTGCTGGCAATGTCGGCATTCTGGTTTCTCGAACCTTTGGTCCTGGCGCGTGGAGTTTCCTATCGTCCGCAGATCCTGATGGCCAGCCTGCAGATGATCGCCGAGCACCCATGGACAGGTCTTGGCCTGGGTTCAGGCTATAACGTATTTGCTGAAGGACTGCCGTTCGATCACGCCCACAACCTGTTCAGCCACATTGCCATTGAATTGGGCATCCCCGGGCTGCTGCTCTGGGTCGTGGCCTGGTTTGCAGCGCTGCGTGAAGCCTGGCGCGCCCGTGAAACGCTTTATGGTCGGGGTGTCATCGGGATCTGGCTGTTCTCCTTCCTGGCCATGCAGTTCGATGCCGCCAGCCTGACCGGAACCCCTCGCGCCGAATGGTTCATCAGTTGGCTGCCGATCGGTCTGGCCACTGTTTTGGTCTGGGCACGGGGCGGTCACACAGGCTGTGATAAAATCCCGCGTTCCTCCTAAACAGTGAGCTCGACGATGAGTGATGCACCGCTCAAAGCGGAACAGGATTCCAGCCTGAAAATCTATTTTCGGCTGTTGGGGTATGTAAAACCCTACATAGGCATTTTCCTGCTGAGTATCGTGGGCTTCGTGATATTTGCATCCACCCAGCCGATGCTGGCGGGCATTCTCAAATATTTCGTCGACGGCTTGAGCAATCCCGAAGCGGTGCTCTTCCCCAACGTTCCCTATCTGCGCGACTTGCAGCTATTGATGGCGGTGCCGCTGCTGATCATCCTGATCGCGGCGTGGCAGGGGCTTGGCTCTTTCCTTGGCAACTACTACCTGGCGAAGGTTTCCCTGGGGCTGGTGCATGACCTGCGGGTCGAGCTGTTCAACAAGCTGCTGGTCCTGCCGAACCGCTATTTCGATACCCATAACTCCGGGCATCTGATTTCCCGCATCACCTTCAACGTCACCATGGTCACCGGTGCCGCCACCGACGCCATCAAGGTGGTGATTCGCGAAGGCCTGACGGTAGTGTTCCTGTTCGTCTACCTGTTGTGGATGAACTGGAAGCTGACCCTGGTGATGCTGGCGATCCTGCCGTTGATTGCGATCATGGTTGGCAGCACCAGCAAGAAATTCCGCAAGCAGAGCAAGAAGATCCAGGTGGCGATGGGCGATGTGACCCATGTGGCCTCCGAGACCATTCAAGGCTATCGCGTGGTTCGCAGCTTCGGTGGCGAAAGCTACGAGCAGCAGCGTTTCGTCGACGCCAGCCAGAGCAACACCGACAAGCAGCTGCGCATGACCAAGACCGGTGCGGTCTACACGCCGATGCTGCAAC
This sequence comes from Pseudomonas sp. GW456-L12, assembly GCF_059424045.1. Classification (NCBI taxonomy): domain Bacteria; kingdom Pseudomonadati; phylum Pseudomonadota; class Gammaproteobacteria; order Pseudomonadales; family Pseudomonadaceae; genus Pseudomonas; species Pseudomonas sp. GW456-L12. The sequence continues at coordinate 138,873 of NZ_JBWKZA010000004.1, read as the reverse complement.
TGGTGATCTACTCCGCCATGGCGGTGCTGATGTTCCTGGTGCTGTTCCTGCGTGGCGATGCCACCGCGGGCGACCTGGTGGCCTACATCACCGCGGCAGGCCTGCTGCCCAAGCCGATTCGCCAGCTCTCGGAAGTCAGTTCGACCATCCAGAAAGGCGTGGCGGGCGCGGAAAGCATCTTCGAACAGCTGGACGTCGAGCCTGAAGTCGATCGGGGACAGATCGAGCGTGAGCGCATAGAGGGTCGCCTGGACGTGCGCAACCTGAGCTTCACCTATCCGGGCACCGACCGGGAAGTGCTGAAGGACATCAGCTTCTGCGCGGCTCCCGGGCAGATGATCGCGTTGGTCGGCCGCTCCGGCAGCGGCAAGTCGACCCTGGCCAGCCTGATTCCGCGCTTCTATCACCACGAAACGGGGCAGATTCTTCTCGATGACGTGGAGATCGAGGATTACCGCCTGCGCAACCTGCGCCGGCATGTGGCCCAGGTGACCCAGCATGTGACCCTGTTCAACGACAGCGTGGCCGCCAATATTGCCTATGGCGACCTGGCCGGGGCGCCGCGGGAAGACATCGAGAAGGCGGCGACGGATGCCTATGCCATGGACTTCATTTCGCAGTTGCCCGAAGGCCTGGACACCCAGGTCGGCGAGAACGGCGTGCTGCTCTCCGGCGGTCAGCGCCAGCGTCTGGCGATTGCCCGGGCCCTGTTGAAGAATGCGCCGTTGCTGATTCTCGACGAAGCCACCTCGGCCCTGGATACCGAGTCCGAGCGGCATATCCAGGCGGCCCTGGACAAGGTGATGAAGGGGCGCACCACCCTGGTGATCGCGCACCGCCTGTCGACCATCGAGAAGGCCGACCTGATTCTGGTCATGGATCAGGGGCGGATCGTCGAGCGCGGTACCCATGTCGACCTGCTGGCGCAGAACGGCTACTACTCGCGCCTGCATGCCATGGGCCTGGACGAGCCAGCTTCCGAAGGCATTGCCTGAGCCAACGCCAGGGTGGGCACTGCCCACCCTGGAACGGTCCCGGCGTGCAATGCGCCGGCGGTCTTTGTATCCAGCCCCTTACAGTCTTGACCAAGCCTAAATAATCCAACGCCTCGTGCTTGTTATGGTTCCAGCCTCAATCGTCGACTGAATCGAGGGGGCCAACCCCGTCGCGCGGGTACTGGAATGCTGCAACGTTATCTGTGGAAGTTATTGCCCAAGTCGCAACGGGCGTTCTTGCTTGGGCGCCTGTCGGTGGTGGACCGGCAGGTGGTGAACAAGGCCATGTCCGCCAACGTCCGTTTTCCGGCGCCATTCCGTCAGCGCGGTTGTGTGTTCATCCATGTGCCCAAGTGCGCGGGGAGCAGCCTGTGCTCGGCATTGTTCGACGGCTGGACGCCCGGCCATCTGCCCCTGTACTGGTACGAGCAACAGTTTCCCCAGCAATTCGCCAGCAGTTTCAAGTTCGCCGTGGTCCGCGATCCCCTGGAGCGGGCCTATTCGGCCTATGCCTTCCTGCGTGGCAACGAGCTCAGTCGTCGCGACCAGGCCGCCCAGCGGCTGGTCAGCCACTATCGCGATTTCGACGATTTTGTCGGTCGCTGGCTGCACCCGGAAAATATCCACAAGCAGCTGCACTTCGCCCCGCAGACCGATTTTCTGGTGGACTCCATGGGACGCCTGGACATGGATTTCATCGGCTATCAGGAGCACCTGCAGCGCGACTATCAGTTGCTCAGCGAGCACCTGGGCGTGAGCAGGGCTCTGCCGCATCTCAATGAATCGCGGCAACGGAGCGAGGCGCCCGCCCGGGACTTCTGCACGGTGCGCACTCGACGGTTGGTACGTCGGGCCTACCAGCGCGACTACGAGATGCTCGGTTATGAATGAGCCCCTGCCGCCAAGTTGCCCACAACCGGACATCCGCCCCTGCAGCCTGTCCCTGACCGCGATCGAGCGGGCGGCGCTCAAGCAGCAACGTCCGCGCTGTATCTGGCTGACCGGTTTGTCCGGCGCCGGCAAATCGACCCTGGCCAACCTGCTGGAGTTGCGGTTGAACGGGCAGGGCCTGCATACCTTTGTCCTCGATGGCGACAACGTGCGCGGCGGCCTGTGTCGTGACCTGGGCATGGACGCCGAGGCGCGCAAGGAAAATATCCGGCGCCTGGCCGAGGTGGCGAGGTTGATGGTGGAGGCGGGGTTGATCGTGATCGTTTCGGCGATATCACCGTTTCGCGCGGAGCGCGCCGCTGCCCGGGCCTTGTTCGCGGCGGACGAATTTCTCGAGGTGTACGTGAGCACTGCGTTCGCTGTCTGTGCCCGACGCGATCCCAAAGGCCTGTATCAGGCGGCGAGCGAAGGGCGTATCCGGGACTTCACCGGGCTCGACAGCCCCTATGAAGCGCCACTGGATCCTGACTGCGAGATCGATACCGAAACGGTTGGACTGGCCTGCGCGACAGACCGGCTCATGGCGCTTTTGCTCAATAAATGAACAGTTTGGGGCGATCGCGAATACTCGTGCAGCGGTAGAACTAGGCAGCGTTCACCCTGTGTTAATATCGCGCCCCTGTTCATTTTGTATGTGGGTTGCTCCATGAAGTTGTCCATGCCGCGATTCGATCAAGCCCCTGTCTTGGTGGTCGGCGATGTCATGCTCGACCGTTACTGGCATGGTGGTACCTCACGGATTTCCCCTGAGGCGCCGGTACCGGTAGTCAAGGTCGAGCAAATCGAGGACCGCCCGGGCGGTGCCGCGAACGTTGCCTTGAACATTGCCGCGCTCGGCGCACCGGCCTCGCTGGTTGGCGTCACCGGCGACGACGAGGCTGCCGACAGTCTCTCCAACAGTCTTGAGGGGGCGGGCGTCCGCGCCTTGTTCCAACGCATTGCCCACCAGCCGACCATCGTCAAGCTGCGGGTCATGAGCCGGCACCAGCAACTGCTGCGTATCGATTTCGAAGAACCTTTCGCCACCGACGCCCTGGCGTTGGGCGCTGAAGTCGACCGGTTGCTCGACGGCATCAAGGTGCTGGTGTTGTCCGACTACGGCAAGGGAGCCCTGAGGAATCATCAGGCGCTGATCCAGGCCGCGCGTGCCCGTGGCATCCCGGTGCTGGCGGACCCGAAAGGCAAGGACTTTTCGATTTACCGCGGCGCCAGCCTGATCACCCCGAACCTCAGCGAGTTCGAAACCATAGTCGGCGGTTGCATCGACGAGCACGACCTGGTCAGCAAAGGCGCCAAGCTGATGCACGACCTGGAGCTGGGCGCCTTGCTGGTGACCCGTGGCGAACACGGCATGACCCTGCTGCGTCCCGACCACCCGGCGCTGCACTTGCCGGCCCGGGCCCGTGAAGTGTTCGACGTCACCGGTGCCGGCGATACCGTGATTTCCACCCTGGCGGCGGCAATCGCGGCGGGTGAAGAGCTGCCGCACGCGGTGGCCCTGGCCAACCTGGCCGCCGGCATCGTGGTCGGCAAGCTGGGTACCGCGGCCATCAGCGCACCGGAGCTGCGTCGCGCGATCCAGCGTGAAGAAGGTTCCGAGCGCGGTGTGCTGAGCCTCGACCAGCTGCTGCTGGCGATCGACGATGCGCGTGCGCACAAAGAGAAGATCGTCTTCACCAACGGCTGTTTCGACATCCTCCATGCCGGCCACGTGACCTACCTCGAGCAGGCGCGGGCCCAAGGCGATCGCCTGATCGTGGCGATCAACGACGATGCCTCGGTCAGCCGCCTGAAAGGGCCCGGACGTCCGATCAACAGCGTCGACCGGCGTATGGCGGTACTGGCCGGCCTGGGCGCGGTGGATTGGGTCATCAGTTTCCCCGAGGGTACGCCGGAAAACCTGCTGGCCCAGGTCAAGCCGGACGTGCTGGTCAAAGGCGGGGATTACTCGGTCGACCAGGTGGTCGGCGCCGATATCGTCAAGGCTTATGGCGGTGTGGTGAAGGTGCTGGGCCTGGTGGAGAACAGTTCCACCACGGCCATAGTCGAGAAGATCCGCAAGACCGAATAAGGCTTGCCGCCAATCCGCCCACTCTCGCGAAAGCTGGAGTGGGCGGGAGGCGCTCAACGTTGCCGGCTGGTCTTGGTCGGTACCATCTTGCGCAATATCTGCCGTGCCTTGCCGGTAAGACGCTGGAGTTTGGAGTCCTTCTCCGGCGCGCTCAATCCCTGCTGCTTCAGCCAGTCCTTCCAGCGAATCCGCTCGTCACGCACCAGCCAGCCTTGCTGCCGGGCGAAGCTTTCGGCCAGATACAGGCCGCGGGTGCTCGCCGGGTGCAACTGATCCTTCTTCAACGTATAGAGCTCGGCGCAGGGCTGACCGTCCTTGAGTGGCATCAGGTACAGGTCCGGGCGCTTGCGATCCAGGCGCGCCACCAGCTGGTCGCCCTCCAGGCGTTCGTCGACATGGAACAGGCTCAGGGACTTGGCCTCTTTCGGCACGTCCAGGCGCAGGTCATAGATCAGCTGCAGTGAAGCGGTGGGCAGGTGCACATAGGCCCGCGGCCGTTCCAGCAACTGCAGGTTGGCGCAGCGTACCGGGCGTGCCGCGCCTGACAGTGGCGTCAGGCGAAAGGGCAGGGCCTCGCGATAATGCAGGGCCGCCGAGTAGGGGGCGGGCAGCCAGGTGTCGTTGAAGCGCCCGCCGAGCCAGCCTTCCGGGGTTTCCAGCAGGCATTCCTCGGCGATTTCCTGGATGGCGGTATGCAGCGGCAGGTTCAGCTCATGGGCCGGGACGTAGCCGGAAATCAGCTTGAGCACCACGTCGCCGCGATCCTGCCGGCGCTGGCGCACCAACACCCAATAGTCGCGGTTCTGCCAATGCAGGGTCAGGCGTACCGAGACGCCGAGGTTGGCCAGCTCCAGGGCGAAGCGCTCGGCGTCGGCCACCGCAACCGGGCGCCGGCGCTGCAGGGTCTGCGCAAAGTTCAGCGGCATGCCGACGCTCTGGTAGCTGAGGCCTTCGGGCGTCGCTTCGACGAACAGCGGCAGGGTCTTGAAGTTGCTGGGGTTCTTTCTTATGAGCGTACGCGGCATGTCGGCTCCTTCTTGCGTCGGGGTCGGCCGCGTGGGCGGCATCAGTTCTTGCGCAACACCTGCGCGACAGTGGCGACATTATGGGCCAGGTGCAACGGATTGATGGTCCCGACAATAGCACTGGCGACGCCCGGTTGATCGAACAGCAGTTCGAAGCTGGCGCGCACCGGGTCGACACCGGGGCTCAGGCACACATGGCCGCTGGCCAGGGCTTTTTTCACCAGAATGCCCTTGCCGTGGGCTGCGGCGTAATCGATGACGGCTCGCTCGTTCTGTTCGTTCAGATTGTAGGTGACCATGGCACAGTCGCCTTGTTCCAGGGCCTTGAGGCCACCCTCGACGGTTTTCCCGGAGAAGCCGAAGCCACGGATCTTGCCTTCCTGCTTGAGCTCGGCCAGCGTCTGGTAGACCTCGCACTGGTCAAGGATGTACAGGTCATTGCCGTCGGAATGCACCAGCACCAGGTCGATGAAGTCGGTTTCCAGGCGCTGCAGGCTGCGTTCCACCGACAAGCGGGTATGCGCGGCGCTGAAATCATGGCGCGACAGGCCGTTTTCGAACTCTTCACCCACCTTGCTGACAATCACCCAGTCCTGGCGTTGCCCGCGCAGCAGCGGGCCCAGGCGCTCCTCGCTGCGGCCATAGGCCGGCGCGGTGTCGATCAGGTTGATGCCCAGGTCGCGGGTCAGCTTGAGCAGCATGCGGGCTTCGGCGTCATCCGGAATCTGGAAGCCGTTGGGGTACTTCACCCCTTGGTCGCGTCCGAGCTTCACGGTGCCCAGGCCCAGTGGGGAGACCAGCAGCCCGGTGCTGCCGAAGGGGCGATGCAGGTCGTGCAGGGTCGCTTGGCTCATGGCAGCAGTTGCTCCCAGGCCGGTTGGGCGATGGCGGGTTTCGGCAGCGTCGGCAACGCAGTCGCGGGGCCCGGCTTGATACCGTCGCGCTCGAGGGCGGCGAACACCCGGTCGGCGAAGTCCGGGGCCAGGGCCAGCTTGGTCGGCCAGCCGACCAACAGGCGGTCCTGTTCGGCGAGAAAGGCATTGTCCGGACGGGTCAGGCCCGACTGCGCGGGCTCGGCGCGGTCCACCCGCAGGGTGGCCCATTGCGCCTGGCTGAGATCGACCCATGGCAACAGGTTGCCGAGTTCTTTCTGGGCGGCCGCGATCTGCGCCGCCGGCTCGCGCGCCACGCCTTCGGCTTCGGCGATGTCGCCGCCGAGGTACCAGACCCACTGGCCGTCGGCCGCCGGGTGGGTGGTCACGGTGATCCGTGGCTTCGGCCCGCCGCCCAGGCAGTGGGCGTACAGCGGTTTCAGGCTCGGGCCCTTGACGATCACCATGTGCAACGGCCGGTGTTGCATGGCCGGCTGGCTCAGGCCGAGGCTGCTCAGCAGCTCGGCATTGCCGGCGCCGGCGCTGAGCACGATGCGTTGTGCGCGGATTTCCCGCTCATCGACCCGCAGGCCCAGCAATTGTCCGTTTTCCCGCAGGGGTTCGATTTTCTGCCCGGCCAGCAGGCTATCGCCGCCCAGTTCGGCCAGGCGCCCGATCAGGCTCGGCACGTCCACCACCAGCTCGGCCAGGCGATACACCTTGCCCTTGAAGCGGCGGTCCTGCAGGGCCGGCGGCAACTGGTCGCCCTTGACCTGATCGACACGGCCACGCACGGCCTTGCTGGCGAAAAAACTGGTGAGGTTGCCGGCCAGGGTGCCGGGGGACCACAGGTAATGGGCCTCGGACAGCAGGCGCACACCGGACAGGTCCAGCTCGCCGTTGCCGGCCAGGGCCTCGCGCCAGCGGCGCGGCATGTCGGCGATGGCTTCCGAGGCGCCGGTCAGGGCGCCGTGCAGGGCGTACTTGGCGCCGCCGTGAATGATTCCCTGAGACTTGACGCTTTGTCCGCCGCCGAGGCTGGCGCTCTCCACCAGCACGGTGGAAAAGCCCTGGCGACGCAGGCGGGCGTTCAGCCAGAGGCCGGCGACTCCGGCGCCGACAATCAGCACGTCGGTGGAAATAACGGATGGCATGCAGCGACCTCGGAGAACAAATCGAAGGCGCAAGTTTCAAGCCTCAAGCCTCAAGCTGCAAGCGTGACGCTCACTCTTGCTGCTTGAGGCTTGTAGCTTGCCGCTGCTTTTCTAATGCCCGGCGGTCTTGGAAAACAGCTGGATCACCACCACGCCCAGGACGATCAGGGCCATGCCGAGCATTGCCGGGATATCCAGCTTCTGCCCGTAGAGGAACAGCGCGGCCACGCTGACCATGACAATGCCCATGCCGGCCCAGACCGCGTAAGCCACGCCCACCGGCACGGTACGCACCACCAGGGTCAGCATCCAGAAGGCCACGCCGTAACCGACGATGATCAGCAGCAGCGGCAGTGGAGTACTCAGGCCTTTGACCGCTTTCATCGAAACAGTGGCGATCACTTCGGCGCAGATGGCGATGGCCAGGTAGGTGTAAGCGTTCATGGGAGAGTCCTCGTGTTTGGGCTTGCTTGATGAGGTCGGCATTCTAGAGATTGTGCAGATGGGGTAAAGTCATTACCTATCTGCTTTGAAGATGGGTTGCCTTATGAATGTGCAGTGGAATCTGGAGCAGATGCGGCTGTTCGTCAGCGTCGCCGAGCAACGTTCGTTTTCCGCGGTGGCCCGTGACCAGCACAAGGCGCAATCGGCGGTCAGCAGCGCGATTGCGCTGCTCGAGGCCGATCTCGGCGTGCTCTTGTTCGAGCGCAGCAGCGGTCGCCAGCCGAAACTCACCGAGGCGGGTCGTGCCTTGCTTGCGGAGGCGCGGGAAGTGCTGCGCCAATGCGAGCGCTTGAACGGGCGGGCACTGGCTTTGATGCGGGGTGAGGAGGCGCGCTTGCGGCTGGCCCTGGACGAGGCGATGCCTTTCCAGCCGGTGCTCGATAGCCTTGAGGCGTTGTCCGAGCGTTTCCCCAGTCTTGAGGTTCAACTGGCCAGCAGCGCCCAAGGTGATGTGGCGCGCAAGCTGCTGGAGCGTCGGGCCGACCTCGGTTTGCTGTTTCACCATGAACAGATGTCCGAGGCCCTTGAGCGACGGGCCCTGGGCAGCGTCGAGATGGTCACGGTGTGCGCGGTCGGGCACCCGTTGGCCGGCGAAAAACAGGTGGATCGCCAGCAACTGGGGCGGCATCGACAGTTGTTGATTTCCCCGCAGTTGAGCACTTACCCCAGTGGCGAGCAGGTCAGCCCGCAAGTCTGGCGCGCCGACAGCTTCTACGCGATGGCCGAGCTGCTGATGCGCGGCCTGGGCTGGGCCTGGCTGCCGCGGCATGTGGTGCAGTATCCGGCCTATCAGAACCAGATGGTCGAGTTGGCCAGCGAATGGACCCCGCCGGCGCTGGTGGTGGAACTGGTCTGGCGCCGCGATGAACCCCTGGGGCCGGCGGCGCATTGGCTGGCGGAGCGTTTTGCCGTGCACTTGCGGGCGATTGGCTGAAAAAGCCGATAAACTCCGCCGCCATGAATAGAACTCTCTACACCGCGCTGTTTTACCTGGGGCTGCCATTGGTGGCGATTCGTCTGTGGCTGCGGGCGCGCAAGGCGCCGGCCTATGCCAGGCGGATTGGCGAACGTTTTTCCTGGGGGCTGCCGGCGATGCAGCCGGGCGGGATCTGGGTGCACGCGGTGTCGGTAGGCGAGAGCATCGCCGCCGCGCCGATGATCCGTGCCTTGCTGGCGCGTTATCCACAGATGCCGATCACGGTCACCTGCATGACCCCCACGGGCTCGGAACGTATCCAGGCGCTGTTCGCCAACGAGCCGCGCATCCAGCACTGCTACCTGCCTTACGACTTGCCTTGCGCCGCCGCGCGTTTTCTCGATCGGGTCCGGCCGAAGCTGGCGGTGATCATGGAAACCGAGCTGTGGCCCAATCACATTCACCAGTGCGCCAAGCGCGGGATTCCGGTGGCGCTGGCCAATGGGCGGTTGTCGGAGCGCTCGGCCCGGGGTTATGGGCGCTTTGCCAAGCTGACCGCACCGATGCTCGCTGAAATGAGCCTGTTCGCGGTGCAGACCGAGGCCGAGGCCGAGCGTTTTCGCCAGCTGGGCGCGCGCCCGGAAACAGTCGAGGTGACGGGCTCGATCAAGTTCGACCTGAGCATCGACCCGCAACTGCTGGTGCGCGCCAGCGAGCTGCGCGAGCAATGGCAAGCCGGCGAACGCCCGGTGTGGATCGCCGCCAGTACCCATGAAGGCGAAGACGCCGTGGTGCTGGATGCCCATCGCCAACTGCTGGCCAGCCACCCGGATGCCTTGCTGATCCTGGTGCCGCGTCATCCGGAGCGTTTCAATCCGGTGTTCGAGCTGTGCCGGCAGCAGGGCTTCGCGACCATTCGCCGCTCGAGCGCCGATCCGGTCACCGCCAGCACATCGGTGCTGCTGGGCGACACCATGGGCGAGCTGCTGTTTCTCTATGCCCTGGCGGACAGCGCTTTTGTCGGTGGCAGCCTGGTGCCCAATGGCGGGCACAACCTGCTGGAGCCGGCGGCCCTGGCCAAGCCGGTGCTGAGCGGGCCGCACCTGTTCAACTTCCTGGAGATCGCGGCGATGCTGCGCGAGGCGGGCGCCCTGCAGGAAGTGGACGATGCCCATGGCCTGGCGGTGGCGGTGCAGCGCCTGTTCGAGTTGCCTCGGGATGCGCAGAAGATGGCCGATGCCGGACTGCGGGTGATGCGCAGCAACCAGGGCGCCCTGCAGCGCCTGCTCGACGGGTTGGATCGCTTACTGTAGCCGCTGCCGCAGGCTGCGATCGACCGGAACGGTCGTAAAAAAGGCCACCGCCATTCAATTGAATCGCGGTGGCCTTTTTGCGTGTCCTGCGGACAGGATCACAGCCTGCGGCAGCGGCTACAGGTTACTGCCCCGGCCGGGCCTTGAGCTGTTCCGCCGCGGCCTTGGCCAGGTCCGGCGGCAGGAAGTCGCGGTCCGGGTTGTAGTCGGCTTTCAGGTAGCGCGACAGGTCCTGCAAGTCGCCCGGATTGAGGGTGCCGGCGGCTTGCTTGAGGCGCAGGTTGTCGAGGATATAGTCGTAGCGGCTGTTGTTGTAGTTGCGCACCGAGGTGTACAGCTGGCGCTGGGCGTCGAGCACGTCGACGATATTGCGCGTACCGACCTGGTAGCCGATTTCCGTGGCTTCCACAGCGCTCTGGTTGGAGATGATCGACTGGCGCCGGGCCTGGACCTGCTCGACATCGGTGTTCACCGCGCGGTGCAGGTTACGGGTGTTTTCCACCACCTGGCGCCGCAGGGCTTCACGGCGCTGCTCGCTCTGGGTCAGGCGCGAGTAGGACTCGCGGACCTGGGAGCTGGTCAGGCCGCCGCTGTAGATCGGAATGCTCAGTTGCAGGCCGATGCTGCGTTGCTCAACGTCACTGCCGTAACGCTGGCCCAGCGGGGCCGGGTTGCTGAAGCCGAGGGCGTCGTTGTCGCCTTTCTTGTATTGCGCCACGGCGTCGAGGGTCGGGGCGTGGCCGGCCTTGCGCTGCTTGAGGGTTTCCTCGGCGGCGCTGACCGCGTAGTTGCTGGCCAGCAGGTTGAGGTTCTGCTTGGCCGCGGTATCGACCCAGGCTTTGGCGTCATTCGGGGCCGGCGCCAGCACCGGCAGGCTGTGGACGATGCCCTGGATCGAGTTGTACTGACGGTTGGTCAGGGTGATCAGGGCTTCGAAGGCGTCATCCACCTGGCGCTGGGCGAGGATCCGGTTGGCCCGCGCGGTGTCGTAGCTGGCCTGGGATTGCAGGACGTCGGTCTTGTCCGACAGGCCGACGTCGAAGCGTTCGTTGGACTGGTCGAGCTGACGCTTGAAGGCGGCCTCTTCGGCCTTGGTCGAGGCCAGGTTGTCCTGGGCGCGCAGCACTGAGAAATAGCTCTCGGCGCTTTGCAGGATCAGGTTCTGCTCGGTGGCCGAGAGTTCCAGCGCGGCTTGTTCGTTGACGTCCTTGGCCGCCTGCAGCTGGAACCAGCGGTCGGCGCGGAAAATCGGCTGGGCCAGGGTCGCCTGGTACACGGTGCCGCTGCGGGTGGCGGTCATCGACGGTTCGTCGAACTTGGTCCGGGTGTTGTTCAGGTCGGCACCGGCCGAGAGGTTGGGCAGCAGCCCGGCGCGCGCCTGTGGCACCACTTCTTTGCGTGCGTCGTAATCGGCGCGGGCGGCGGCGAGGTCGGCGTTGTTGTCCACCGCCTCCTGGTAGACGCTGACCAGGTCGGTTTTGGTGGTCAGGGGCGCTTCTGCTGCCCAGGCCATTCCATTGGACGCACAAGACACGGCGATGGCCAGTGAGAGTTTGCGCAGCATTCGGCGATCCCTAGAGTTGATATTACGAGGATAATTCTGGCGCCAAGGCTAAGTCTCGGCCTGTGCAGCGTCAAGGTTCGACGCAACCCATCGAGTGTAGATGCGCCTGCGAAGGGCAACAATCCTGCATTTACGCCATTCATCATGCTGTTTGCCGTGGGGTTGGCGTTCTGCACCGGCTTTGTCTAGACTGGCCGGGTTCTTGTCGGGGTGCCTTGCTATGAGGCTGAGATCGGATAATCCGGATCCCGTTGAACCTGATCAGGTTAGCGCCTGCGTAGGGAACAAGATTTCTCGTCACCCGGCGAGTCCTCTTGTGCTTCGTCCGGGATGTTGTTCGACAATCGAACACCCCTCGAGCACCAAGCACTGCACCAGCTGGTTTTCGCCTCTGGCTCCAGCCATGGTTGCGTCCGTTCGTTACAGGTTCGCTCCGACAAAAATCCACTGCCTGGATGCTGTCTGGAGAGCCCGTGATGACTACAAAATTAAAAAACGCTACCCACCTTAGCGAATCGGCCAAGGTCGATGAGCAGTCGGTTCAGCCCTTTACCCGCTCGCAAAAAATCTATGTCCAGGGTTCGCGCCCGGACATTCGCGTGCCGATGCGCGAAATCAGCCTCGACGTGACCCCGACCGACTTCGGCGGCGAGATCAACGCGCCAGTCACCGTCTATGACACCTCCGGCCCGTACACCGACCCCAACGTGGTGATCGACGTGCGCAAGGGCCTGGGCGATGTACGCTCGGCCTGGATCGATGACCGTGGCGACACCGAGCGCCTGCCCGGCCTGAGTTCCAACTTCGGCCAGGAACGCCTCGCCGATCCCGAGCTGACCAAGCTGCGCTTCGCCCACGTCAACAACCCGCGCCGGGCCAAGGCCGGGGCCAACGTCAGCCAGATGCACTACGCGCGCAAGGGCATCATTACCGCCGAGATGGAATACGTCGCCATCCGCGAAAACATGAAGCTGCAAGAGGCTCGCGCCGCGGGTCTGCTTGATCAGCAGCACGCCGGCCACAGCTTCGGCGCCAGCATCCCGAAAGAAATCACCCCCGAGTTCGTCCGTGAGGAAATCGCCCGCGGTCGCGCGATCATTCCGGCCAACATCAACCACGTCGAACTGGAACCGATGATCATCGGCCGCAACTTCCTGGTGAAGATCAACGGCAACATCGGCAACAGCGCCCTGGGTTCGTCCATCGAAGAAGAAGTGGCGAAGCTGACCTGGGGCATCCGCTGGGGTTCGGACACCGTCATGGACCTGTCCACTGGCAAGCACATCCACGAAACCCGCGAGTGGATCATCCGCAACTCGCCGGTGCCGATCGGTACCGTGCCGATCTACCAGGCGCTGGAGAAGGTCAACGGCGTGGCCGAAGACCTGACCTGGGAGCTGTTTCGCGACACCTTGATTGAGCAGGCGGAGCAGGGCGTCGACTACTTCACCATCCACGCCGGCGTGCTGCTGCGCTATGTGCCGCTGACCGCCAAGCGCGTGACCGGCATCGTCTCCCGCGGCGGTTCGATCATGGCCAAGTGGTGCCTGGCGCATCACAAGGAAAACTTCCTCTACACCCACTTCGACGAAATCTGCGAAATCATGAAGGCCTACGACGTCAGCTTCTCGCTGGGCGACGGCCTGCGTCCTGGCTCGATCGCCGACGCCAACGACGAAGCGCAGTTCGGCGAGCTGGAAACCCTCGGCGAGCTGACCAAGATCGCCTGGAAGCATGACGTGCAGTGCATGATCGAAGGCCCCGGCCACGTGCCGATGCAACTGATCAAAGAGAACATGGACAAGCAGCTGGAGTGCTGCGACGAGGCACCGTTCTACACCCTCGGCCCGCTGACCACCGACATCGCCCCGGGCTACGACCACATCACCTCCGGTATCGGCGCGGCGATGATCGGCTGGTTCGGCTGCGCCATGCTCTGCTACGTGACGCCGAAGGAGCATCTGGGCCTGCCGAACAAGGATGACGTGAAGACTGGGATCATCACCTACAAGATCGCCGCGCATGCTGCGGATCTCGCGAAAGGCCACCCGGGTGCGCAGATCCGTGACAACGCGCTGTCCAAGGCGCGTTTCGAATTCCGTTGGGAAGATCAGTTCAACCTTGGCCTCGACCCGGACACCGCGCGCTCCTACCACGACGAGACCCTGCCCAAGGATTCGGCCAAGGTCGCGCACTTCTGCTCCATGTGCGGGCCGAAGTTCTGCTCGATGAAGATCACCCAGGAGGTCCGTGAGTACGCGGCCAACCAGCGCATCGAAGCGGTGGACGTGGATGTCGCCAAGGGGCTGGCGGAGCAGGCCGAGCGCTTCAAGCAGGAAGGTAGCCAGCTGTACAAGAAGGTTTGATCCTGCGTTGGTGATCGCTTCGCCAGAAGCGATCACTCATCACCCGTAGGAGCGAGCGGGCGGTGATCCGACTTGCCCGCGATTGCGTTGTGACTGACACGACGCTATCGCGGGCAAGCCTCGCTCCTACAGGGTGTGGATAGTTTCCCAACCCTGTCCCTTCGAGATGCACCCTTGAATACATCCAGAAGCACCTACTCTCCCGATCTCGCGGTCCCCGCCGACAGGCGCGTATTCGGCGCGCGCGATCTGTTTTCCCTGTGGTTTTCCCTCGGCATCGGCCTGATGGTGTTGCAGACCGGCGCGCTGCTGGCGCCAGGCCTGGGCCTGTCCGGTGCCTTGCTGGCGATCTTTCTCGGTACGGCGGTCGGCGTCTTGCTGCTCGCGGCAGTCGGGGTGATCGGCAGCGATACTGGCCTGTCGTCCATGGCGGCGCTCAAGCTCAGCCTCGGTACGTACGGCGCGAGCCTGCCGGCGTTGCTCAACCTGTTGCAACTGGTGGGCTGGGGCTCGTTCGAGATCATCGTCATGCGCGATGCCGCCAGCCTGTTGGGCACTCGTGCGTTCAGCGAAGGCAGCCTGCTGGCCAGTCCTTTGCTCTGGACCCTGTTTTTCGGCGCACTGGCGACTTTGCTCGCGGTCAGCGGGCCGCTGACCTTCGTACGCAAGATCCTGCGCAAGTGGGGCATCTGGCTGCTGTTGGCGGCCTGCCTGTGGCTGACCTGGAACCTGTTCGCCAAGGCCGATCTGGCCGCGCTCTGGGCCCAGGCCGGCGACGGCTCCATGCCGCTCGGCGTGGGCTTCGATATCGCGATCGCCATGCCGCTGTCGTGGCTGCCGCTGATCGCCGACTACTCAAGGTTCGGCAAGCGTGCGCGCAATGTCTTTGGTGGTACGGCGCTGGGGTTCTTTATCGGCAATCTGTGGTTGATGAGCCTGGGCGTGGCCTACACCCTGGCCTTTGCGCCGAGTGGCGAAGTCAATGCTCTGTTGTTGGCCCTGGCTGGCGCGGGCCTGGGGATTCCGCTGTTGCTGATCCTGCTGGACGAGTCGGAAAACGCCTTTGCCGATATCCACTCGGCCGCGGTCTCCAGCGGCATTCTGTTGCGCCTGAAAGTCGAGCACCTGGCTTTGGCCATTGGCGTGCTCTGCACTCTGATCGCCTGCCTGGCGCCGTTGGCCCAGTATCAGAACTTCCTGCTGCTGATCGGCTCGGTGTTCGCGCCGCTGTTCGGCGTGGTGCTGGTGGATCACTTCATCCTGCGCAAGCGCAGTGCACAGGAACTGTCCGAGGGGTGGCGCTGGCCGGCGTTGCTGGCCTGGCTGGGCGGGGTCAGCACCTATCACCTGCTGGCCAACTTCTATCCGGATGTTGGCGCAACCCTGCCGTCACTGGTGCTGGCAGGGCTGCTGCAGGGGCTGCTGGGATGGGCCTTCAGCCACGGCCAGGAAACAGCTCGGGCTTGAGAATGCCGTTCAGGCGGTTGTAAGGGATCTTCAGTTCGATGTGGCCCAGCGCGTAAGGCGCGATCACCGACACGTTGTACTTGAGGATCACGCCGCCGTAGGTCAGCGCCACGTTCGGGGTTTTCTGGAACGGCCAGCTCTTGATGAACTCCGGCTCCTGGTCCAGCTTGGTGCTGATCAGCCAGCTGTTGTGAGCCACTTGGGCGGCTTTCCAGAACGCGGCTTCCTGGCCCGGGCGCAGCATGTCGGACAGGGTCAGCTCCTTGTGCAGCTCGCGCGAGTAGTTGATGAAACCACGACCGGGCGTGCCGTGGGCGCCGCCGGTGTCCAGGTAGCTGGCCAGTTCGATGATCACCAGGCCGTCATGCTGTTCGCGTACCTTGGCTTGCAGGTACATGCTGTTGCGGCTGTCGGCCTCGCGCAGGAACTTCTCCCGATAGGTGTTCAGCGTCGCTGGCACGGCCTGATCCGCAGTGGTGCGGGTCATCTGCAGCAGGCGCTTTTCAATCAGCGCATCCAGCTGCGGCTCGTCGGCGAAGTGCACGGTGTCGATGTTCACCAGCGGGCAATCCTGATTGCTGCAGCCGGGCTTGATCTGTTCCGACTTGTCGCTGGTGCTTTGCAGGGGCTTTTGATAGCTGGGTTGGAACAGGCTTTGGCAGGCGCCCAGGGTCAGGGCCAGGCAAGCCACGGAAGCGATTTTAAGAAGCGACATGTGCGTCCTTGATAAACCAGAGGTAGGCAAAAGTTACCGGCTTCGACTGCCTGCGGGGCAATCAGTTCGCCACTAAGCTCAATAGAGGCAATTAGATTAGGTTTGCCCCCTTGCCGTCTATCCCGCTGATGGCAAAGGGGCTGCATCATCGGTCAGCGGCGCGTTAGGATGGCGCGAAGTCGAGGGGGAGCCTCGGATCGAATTGCAGGATACGAGGATTGCTATGACGGACTTTGCCAACACCACGCCGACCACTGTCGATATCGTTCGGCGCGAGAAATGCTTCCAGGGTTTTTATCAGCTTGACCGTGTGCACCTGCGCCACGAACTGTTCGCCGGTGGCATGGGGCGCGAGATCAGTCGTGAAATCTTTGTCCGTCATGATGCTGTCTGCGTGCTGCCGTACGATCCGCAACGCGATGAAGTGGTGTTGATCGAGCAGTTTCGCGTCGGCGCCATGGGGAAAACCGCGAACCCCTGGTTGATCGAGCTGGTCGCCGGTCTGATCGACAAGGACGAGCAGCCGGAAGAAGTTGCTCACCGCGAGGCGCAGGAGGAAGCTGGACTGACATTCTCCGCGCTGTGGCCGATGATCCAGTATTTCCCGTCGCCGGGGGGCAGTACCGAGTTCGTGCATCTGTACCTGGGGCGCTGCGACAGCAGCGGTGCCGGTGGCCTGCACGGATTGGAGGAAGAGGCGGAGGATATCCGTGTGTCGGTCTGGGCTTTCGAAGACGCACTGCAGGCGGTAAGGGATGGGCGGATTTCCAACGCGGCGAGCATTATTGCCTTGCAATGGCTGGCTTTGAACCGCGTTGAAGTGAGGGGGTTATGGTCGTAAACAAAGTGCGCGATCGCTATCGGGTCGACCTCGTGGGGCTGCAAGCGTCCTGCGAGGCGAACTATGCCCGGCTGATGCGCCTGTTGCCCGACATGCGCAACCAGCCGGTGGCGCGGCGGATCGCGGTGACCCAGGGCGACCAGATGCTGGGCGTGCTGGCGCTGGAGGTGCTGCTGGCCTGCCCCTATACCACCACCCTGCAGGTGCGTCAGGAACACAGCCTGCCCTGGCTGCCGGTGCCGCAGTTGGAGGTCCAGGTCTACCACGACGCGCGCATGGCCGAGGTCATCAGTGCCGAGCATGCTCGGCGCTTTCGTGGCATCTATCCGTATCCGAATGCCTTCATGCACCAGCCGGACGAGAAGGCTCAGCTCAATGTGTTTCTCGGTGAATGGCTGAGCCACTGCCTGGCTTGCGGTCATGAGTTCGAGGCCGTGCGGTAGATGTGAACTGCGTCCGGTTCGCCGGTTTCCTCTTTTGAATTTCCCCCAGCATAATTGCTCCCATTCCTCACTTCCCGTGACACGCCCTGGGAGGCCGCCTTGCCGAGCGTATCCACTCTGACCACCGACGATCCCGTGTGGCTGGTGCAGTTGTCCGACAGCCACCTGTTCGCCGAAGCGGACGGCACGCTGTTGGGCATGAATACCCGCGACAGCCTGCAGCGGGTGATCGACCTGGTACTGGAACAGCAACCGCGGATCGACCTGATGCTGGCCACGGGCGATTTGTCCCAGGACGGTACGCTGCAGTCCTATCAGCTGTTTCGTGACATGACCCGGCAGATTCCGGCGCCGGCGCGCTGGATTCCCGGTAACCACGACGAGCCGCAAATCATGGCGCAGGCGGCGACCCAGAGTTCGTTGCTGGCGCCGGTGGTGGACATCGGCAACTGGCGGATCACTCTGCTCGATTCGGCCGTACCCGGTTCGGTGCCGGGCTATCTGCAGGACGATCAATTGCAGCTGCTCGCCAGTGCCCTGAGCGAAGCCCCCGAACGCCATCACCTGGTATGCCTGCACCATCATCCGGTCTCCATCGGGTGCGCCTGGATGGAGCCCATCGGGCTGCGCAATCCGCACGCGCTGTTCGCCGTGCTGGAGCGCTTTCCACAGGCGCGCGCGGTGCTCTGGGGCCATGTGCATCAGGAAATCGACCGCCAGCAAGGGCCTTTGCGCCTGCTGGCGTCGCCCTCGACCTGCATCCAGTTCGAGCCTGGCAGCGACGATTTCAAGGTCGGCGAGACCGCGCCGGGTTATCGCTGGCTGCGCCTGCTGCCCGACGGGCGCCTGGAAACCGGTGTCGAGCGGGTCACCGGCTTCGATTTTGAGGTCGATTACGGCAGCGACGGCTACTGATTCCGGCCCGGAGCCGCAGTCTGCGGCGGCAGGACAAAGGGATACACCTGAACACAAGTCAAGCGGCGATACACCCTGTAAACTGCGCCTTTTTGCACGATGCAAAGGGAGTGCGCATGTCCGGTTCGATCCTGTATATCCACGGCTTCAACAGCGCACCGGCGTCGAAGAAAGCCAGCCAGCTGATCGCTGTCATGGAGGCGATAGGCCGCGGTGAACAGCTGCGGGTGCCGGCCTTGCATCATCATCCACGCGAGGCCATTGGCCAGTTGGAGCAGGCGATTGCCGAACTCGGACGGCCGCTGCTGGTCGGCAGCTCTCTCGGCGGCTACTATGCGACTCACCTTGCCGAGCGTCACGGCCTGAAAGCCCTGCTGATCAACCCCGCGGTCAGTCCGCACCGGATGTTCGACGGCTTTCTGGGCACGCAGACCAACCTCTATACCGGGGAAACCTGGGAACTGACCCACGACCACGTGACGGCCCTGGCCGAGCTGGAAGTGCCGGCGCCCCAGGACCCGCAGCGGTTCCAGGTCTGGCTGCAGACAGGTGACGAGACGCTGGACTATCGCAGCGCCCAGCTGTATTACCGAGCCTGTGCCTTGCGCATCCAGGCCGGCGGCGACCATAGTTTCCAGGGTTTTGCCGGACAATTGCCGGCGTTGTTGAATTTTGCCGGCATCGGCCCGGATCAGTACCAGGCGATCGATTTCACCTCGCTGTGAACCCTCGCTTCTATTTCATTGAACGACTAACGACGAGACCCCATGGCCACTCCCAGCGCTAGCTCTTATAACGCAGACGCCATCGAAGTCCTCTCGGGCCTCGACCCGGTGCGCAAACGCCCGGGCATGTATACCGACACCACCCGGCCGAACCACCTCGCCCAGGAAGTCATCGACAACAGTGTCGACGAAGCCCTGGCGGGGCACGCGAAGTCGATCCAGGTCATCCTGCATGCCGACCATTCCCTGGAAGTGTCCGATGACGGTCGCGGCATGCCGGTGGACATTCACCCGGAAGAGGGCGTGTCCGGTGTCGAGCTGATCCTCACCAAGCTCCATGCGGGCGGTAAGTTCTCCAACAAGAACTACCAGTTCTCCGGCGGTCTGCACGGGGTGGGTATTTCCGTGGTCAACGCCTTGTCGAACCAGGTACGGGTGCGGGTCAAGCGTGATGGCAACGAATACCAGATGACCTTCGCCGACGGCTTCAAGGCCACCGAACTGGAAGTGGTCGGCAGCGTCGGCAAGCGCAATACCGGGACCAGCGTGTACTTCGCCCCGGATCCGAAATACTTCGATTCGCCGAAATTCTCCGTCAGCCGCCTCAAGCATGTGCTCAAGGCCAAGGCCGTGTTGTGCCCGGGGCTGCTGGTCAGCTTCGAAGACAAAGGCACTGGCGAGAAGGTCGAGTGGCATTACGAAGACGGCCTGCGCTCCTATCTGGTGGACGCGGTCAGCGAATTCGAACGCCTGCCGGCTGAACCTTTCTGCGGCAGCCTGGCCGGTAACAAGGAAGCGGTGGACTGGGCCCTGCTGTGGTTGCCGGAAGGCGGCGACAGCGTGCAGGAAAGCTACGTCAACCTGATCCCGACCGCCCAGGGCGGTACCCACGTCAACGGTTTGCGCCAGGGCCTGCTGGACGCCATGCGCGAGTTCTGCGAGTTCCGCAACCTGCTGCCGCGTGGCCTGAAGCTGGCACCGGAAGATGTCTGGGAGCGCATCGCCTTCGTGCTGTCGATGAAGATGCAGGACGCGCAGTTCTCCGGCCAGACCAAGGAACGCCTGTCGTCCCGTGAGGCGGCCGCCTTCGTTTCGGGCGTGGTCAAGGACGCGTTCAGCCTGTGGCTCAACGCCAACCCGGAACTGGGCATGCAACTGGCGGAGCTGGCCATCAGCAACGCCGGCCGTCGCCTCAAGGCCAGCAAGAAGGTCGAGCGCAAGCGCATTACCCAGGGCCCGGCATTGCCCGGCAAGCTGGCGGATTGCGCCGGCCAGGACCCGATGCGTTCCGAACTGTTCCTGGTGGAAGGTGATTCCGCCGGTGGTTCGGCCAAGCAGGCGCGGGACAAGGAATTCCAGGCGATCCTGCCGCTGCGCGGCAAGATCCTCAACACCTGGGAAGTCGACGGCAGCGAAGTCCTGGCCAGCCAGGAAGTGCACAACATCGCCGTGGCCATCGGGGTCGACCCGGGCGCCGAGGACATGAGCCAGCTGCGCTACGGCAAGATCTGCATCCTCGCCGACGCCGACTCCGACGGCTTGCACATCGCGACGCTGCTCTGCGCGCTGTTCGTCCAGCATTTCCGTCCTCTGGTGGATGCCGGTCACGTCTACGTGGCGATGCCGCCGCTGTACCGCATCGACCTGGGCAAGGAGATCTACTACGCCCTCGACGAAGCCGAGCGCGACGGCATTCTCGATCGCCTGGTGGCCGAGAAGAAGCGTGGCAAGCCGCAGGTCACCCGATTCAAAGGCCTGGGTGAAATGAACCCGCCGCAACTGCGCGAAACCACCATGGACCCGAACACCCGGCGCCTGGTGCAGTTGACCCTCGGTGAAGACTTCGCCGCGACTTCGGAAATGATGGACATGCTGCTGGCGAAGAAACGCGCCGGCGATCGCAAGAGCTGGCTGGAGTCCAAGGGCAACCTGGCCGAGGTTCTGGCCTGATGCGCAGAGGCTTTGCCCTGGCGTTACTGCTATTGGCAACCTCGGCGATGGCCGACCCCTTGCCCGAGTTGAGGCTGCTGGCCGAGCATCCGGTGGACGGCATGCGTGGCGGCAACCTGTCGGGGCTGGCGTCGTGCGGCAAGGAGCTGTGGACGGTCTCTGACCGCGACGACGATCAGATCTATCGGCTCGATACCAGCGACCGCGTCTGGCAGGCCGAAACCGTGCGCATCGACGTGCCGCCGGTGCCGGACAGCGGTTTGCCCTGGGGCTTGAACTCGCGCACCTGGGTCGCGTCGTTCGTGCGCGGCGGCGACCTGGATTTCGAGGGCATTACCTGCGACAGCGCCGGCAACAAGTATGTGGTCAGCGAGTCCCATGCGGCAGTGTTGCAGCTGCCGCCGACGGGTTCGGCCGCGTGGCTGAAGATTTCGCCGATCATGGTTCGCGAGGCGCGGGCCAGCGGTATGTTGCTGCACTTCAATGCCCTGTTCGAAGGCCTGGCGGTCAACCCGGCCGGCGACCGGATCTGGCTGGCCGCCGAGCGCGAGCGCCGCGGGCTGCTGTTGATCAAGCGCCAGCAGAGTGTCTGGGATTGCGACGGCGGCTGTGTGCTGCTCAGCGAGGCCGGGTTGGAAATGCAGCCACCACAGATGCCCAAGGCCAAGGCGGTGTCCCGGGATTTCGCCGACCTGTCGCTGTTCGAGGGCAAGTTGTTCACCCTCGAGCGCAATGCGTTCCAGGTCTGTCGTCGTGATGCGTCGACGGCCAAGGTCGAGCGTTGCTGGTCGTTTGCCGCCGAGGCGTTGCAGGAAAACCGGCGTTATCCACAGGCCTATGGCCTGACCGAGGCCCTGGTGGTGGATGCCGACGGCGCCTGGATCGGTGTGGATAACAACACCGGAGCCCGTGCCGACGGTGAAAAACGCCCGATCGTCTGGCGCTTCGCCGCGCCCGAGGGCGGTTGGAGTGCCAAGCCGTGAGCCAGCAGCCACCGGGCAAACGTGCCGGGCGCGTGCTGCTGGTGCTGGCCTGGGGCGCCGGCCTGTTCCTGGCGACACGGTTTTTTGGCGAGTGGGAACAGCGTCAGGAGAACCCCAATGCTGTCGTCACTTCGCAACAACATGAGGGTTACATCGAAGTGAAACTGGTCGGCAACGGCCAGGGGCATTTCGTCGCCAGCGGCCAGATCAACGGCCAGCCGGTGAGTTTCATGCTCGATACCGGAGCGACCGATGTGTCGATCCCGTCCGGGCTGGCCGAGCGTCTTGGCCTGGAGAAGGGCGCACCGGTGACCCTGAGTACCGCCAACGGTCGTAGCGAGGGTTATCGAACCCGCCTCGACCGCCTGCAACTGGGCGATATCGTCCTGCGCGATGTCCGTGCGCTGGTCGCGCCGGGCCTGGGTGGCGAGCAGGTGCTGCTGGGCATGAGCGCTTTGAAAAAACTTGAATTTACCCAGCGCGGCGGCACTTTGCTGCTGCGCCAGACAACGAACTGATGAGGCCCGCATGAGCGACTCCCTGGATCTCAGCCTGGATGGCGTAGAACGCCGATCGCTGGCTGACTTCACCGAAAATGCCTACCTCAACTACTCCATGTACGTGATCATGGACCGTGCTTTGCCGCATATCGGCGACGGCCTGAAACCGGTACAGCGGCGTATCGTCTACGCCATGAGTGAGCTGGGGCTGGATGCCGATTCCAAGCACAAGAAGTCCGCCCGTACGGTCGGTGACGTGCTGGGTAAGTTCCACCCCCACGGCGACTCGGCCTGCTACGAAGCCATGGTGCTGATGGCGCAGCCTTTCAGCTATCGCTACACGCTGGTGGACGGCCAGGGTAACTGGGGTGCGCCGGACGATCCCAAGTCCTTCGCCGCCATGCGTTACACCGAAGCGCGCCTGTCGCGTTACTCCGAAGTGCTGCTCAGCGAGCTGGGCCAGGGCACTGCGGACTGGGGGCCGAACTTCGACGGTACCCTGCAGGAACCCCTGGTATTGCCGGCACGTTTGCCGAATATCCTGCTCAACGGCACCACTGGCATCGCCGTGGGCATGGCCACTGACGTGCCGCCGCATAACTTGCGCGAAGTCGCCACTGCTTGCGTGCGCCTGCTGGATGAGCCCAAGGCCACGGTCGAACAGCTCTGCGAGCACATTCAGGGCCCGGACTATCCGACCGAGGCGGAAATCATCACGCCGCGCGCCGACCTGCTGAAAATCTACGAAACCGGTCGCGGTTCGGTGCGCATGCGTGCCGTCTATCGCATCGAGGATGGCGACATCATCGTCACCGCGCTGCCGCACCAGGTGTCCGGCGCCAAGGTGCTGGAACAGATCGCCGCGCAGATGCAGGCCAAGAAGCTGCCGATGGTCGCCGACCTGCGCGACGAGTCGGACCACGAGCACCCATGCCGGATCGTGATCATTCCGCGTTCCAACCGGGTCGATCCCGACGAGCTGATGCAGCATCTGTTCGCCACCACCGAGCTGGAATCCAGCTACCGGGTCAACGTCAACATCATCGGCCTGGACGGCAAGCCGCAACTGAAGAACCTGCGCGCCCTGCTGGTGGAGTGGCTGGAGTTCCGCGTACTGACGGTGCGCCGCCGCCTGCAGTTCCGCCTGGACAAGGTCGAGCGCCGCCTGCACCTGTTGGACGGCTTGCTGATCGCCTACCTCAACCTGGATGAAGTGATCCACATCATTCGTACCGAGGACCAGCCGCGAGCCAAGCTGATCGAACGTTTCGCCCTGAGCGAAGTGCAGGCCGACTACATCCTCGATACTCGCCTGCGTCAGTTGGCGCGGCTGGAAGAGATGAAGCTGCGCGCCGAGCAGGACGAGCTGCTCAAGGAGCAGGCCAAGCTGCAAGCTCTGCTCAACAGCGAAGCCAAGCTGAAGAAGCTGGTGCGCACCGAATTGTTGCAGGACGCCGAAACCTACGGCGACGACCGTCGTTCGCCGATCGTCGAGCGCGCCGAGGCCAAGGCCCTGTCGGAAAACGAGCTGATGCCGACCGAGCCGGTCACCATCGTTCTGTCGGAAAAAGGTTGGGTACGTTGCGCCAAAGGGCATGATATCGACGCCACGGGGCTGTCCTACAAGGCCGGCGACGGCTTCAAGACCTCGGCCATCGGGCGCTCCAACCAGTTCGCGGTGTTTATCGACTCCACCGGGCGCAGTTATTCGGTGGCGGCGCATACGCTGCCATCGGCCCGTGGCCAGGGCGAGCCGCTGACCGGACGCCTGACGCCGCCGCCTGGGGCCAGTTTCGAATGCGTACTGCTGCCGGACGATGAGGCGCTGTACGTGATCGCCTCCGACGCGGGTTACGGCTTCGTGGTCAAGGGCGAGGATCTGCAAGCCAAGAACAAGGCCGGCAAGGCGTTGTTGAGCCTGCCGAACAACGCCAAGGTGCTGTTGCCGCGGCCGGTGAGCGATCGTGAACAGAACTGGCTGGCTTCGGTGACCACCGAAGGGCGTTTGCTGGTATTCAAGATCAGCGACCTGCCGCAGCTGGGCAAAGGCAAGGGCAACAAGATCATCGGGATTCCGGGTGAGCGAGTGGCCAGCCGCGAGGAGTACGTGACCGATATCGCGGTACTGCCGGAAGGCGCGACACTGGTGCTGCAGGCCGGAAAACGTACCCTGTCGCTCAAGGCCGATGACCTCGAACATTACAAGGGCGAGCGCGGTCGCCGGGGTAACAAGCTGCCACGAGGCTTCCAGCGAGTGGATGCGTTGTTGGTAGAAACTCTCAATTGATGCGGGTTAGAGCGTCCGATCTGCGATTTAACCGGTAGATCGGCGCTACAACACTGGAGTCATGGCGCATATTCACGGATGATATGCGCTTTCAAGCGCCGGCGTGGCTGAGCGTTATTCAGGGTTATTTTGAGTATTTACACTGTGGCTAGCCTTGTGGCCGCCACCTGGATGGGATGATGACTGCTCTGCGCCTTCCTCTTGTTTTCTTGCTCGCTGGCGTTCTTGGCCTGGCGGGTTGCAGCGTACACCAGCCGGTGTCGCTGTATCAGCTGGACAGCGGAAGTCCAGCTCAACCGGCACAAAGCGCCGGTATGGCCGTATTGCTGGGGCCGGTACTGGTTGCCGACTACCTGCAACGTGAAACCTTGCTGCAACGTCAGAACGACGGCAGCCTGCAGGCTTCGACCGACGGTCGCTGGGCCGGCAGCCTGTCTTCCGATATCGATCAGTTGCTGTTGCGTCAGGTCGCCGGCCAGCTGGACAGCCAGCGTGTAGTGCTGGCGCCGGCGAGCACCGGTTTCACTCCGGATGTTCAGGTGTTGCTGTCGATCACTCGCCTGGATTCGGGCGCCTCGCAACCGGCGGTTCTCGATGCGCAATGGCGCCTGATCGATCGCCGTGGGCAGGTTCGCGACAACCGTATCGTTCATCTGCAGGAGCAGCATGCGGGTACCACCGCGTCCCAGGTCCAGGCCCAGGGCGTATTGCTGCAACGCTTGGCCGAGCAGCTGTCGGGTGCCCTCAAGCCGCTGGCCAACCAGCCTACGGTAGCCGAGGTACCCCGCAAGGCGGTGCCTGCGCCGGCGGCAAAGCCGGCCGAGCAGGAGAAGCAGCCGAAGATTCCAATGGCCACGCCTATCCGCACGGATATGGAAGTGTTCCGCTTCTGAGTGTTGCGGTTCCAGGACAAAGCCCGCTGATCAGCGGGCTTTGTCGTTTCTGGGGAGTTGTTCGGTGGCTCGGGCGCTCTGCGGTGTTCTGCAGATTGCTATTGCGGGCAATCGAGCGTCGACCGGCCGCTCCTACAGAAGCAGATAGGTGCGAGGCTTGCCCGCGATGGCGTCAGCCCGATCAACGCCCAACAAAAAGCCCGCATCGCTGCGGGCTTTTTGTTGGGCGGCTGGCTTAGAGCTTGGCTCGGGTCTCGTGCATCCGCGCCAGTTGCCGTTCCAGCATCGATGGGTAGGGCTCCATCAGGCGTTCGACGCAGCAGGCGCCTTCCGGGCTGGCGATCGGACGGATGCGCGCGCGCTGACGAATCAGGGCGTCATCGTTGATCTTGCGCTCGACCAGCAGCAGGTTGCGGCTGTGCTGGGACAGCGCCAGGGCATCCTGGGCGGTCTCGGTCAGCAGCAGATCGATCTGGCTCAGGCCGAACAGCTCTTCGCCAAGGGTCAGGCCCAGTTGCAGCTGCAGGGTGATGCCGCTGTCGGCCACTTCGATTTGCAGGGCGTGGCCCAGGGCGCGCAGCAACTCGCCACAGCAGATGGCATTGGTCAGGTAGTCGTCGCCGCTGTCTTCGCTGTGGAACAGCATCAGCGTGCTGCCGTCGTTCAGGGTATGCAGTTCGCTCTGGTACAGCGAGGCGGCTTGGTCGAGGCAGTCGCGATAACGTTCCAGCAATTCTGTCAGGCGGGCGCGGGGCAGGCGGCGCAGTTGCTCCTGGGCGCCCAGTTGCACGGCCAGGACCGCACTGTGCTGCGGCTGTGCCGGTACTGTGGGTTTCACGATCGGCTTGGCAGCGGTCGCGGTGGACGAGCTGTCGCGAAGATCGGCGAACGGGTCTTCATCGTCGACCAGATCCTCTTCGGCGTTGACCACGTGCCGTGGCGCGGGCTTGAGCCCGGCTACGGGAGCGCTTTCATCGAAACTCGGGTCACGCAGGTTGCGCACCTCGAAGGTCGGTTCCGCGTCCTCGCTGTCGTCGTAGTCGGTGTCGTCGATCTCGGCTTGCGGTTCGGGTTCCGGCTCGACCTTCTCGGGGGCGAAGCTGGCGTGCAGCTGGCGCGCCAGGTCGCCGATTTCGTCCTGGCGCTGGGTGGCCGGGGTGTTTTCGTCGATATCCCGCAGCCAGACCCGCAGTTGCATCAGCGGTGTGGAGATGTGCCGTCCCAGGCGCAGGCTCAAGGCCAGGGCCAAAGCCAGCAGGATCGCGCTGAGAATGCCCATGCTCTGCAGGCTGATGGTCATCGGCTGCTGAAATTGTTCCATGTCCAGGCTGATGCGCAGGTTGCCCGCGGTCACGTCCTGGAAGGTGATCTTGGTCTGGTAGACGCCTTCGGTTTCACCCAGCAGGCTGCTTTTCGGGCGCTGACCGGCTTCGGCGAGGATGCGGTTGTCCACGCTGTAGATCGCCGCATGGGCAACCAGCGGGTTCTTGGTCAGGTTATTCAGCAGCACGTTGAGGCTGAGGATGTCGTTGGACACCAACAGCTCGGTGGCCGAGGTCGCGGTCTGGGTAGTCAGGCTCTGACCCAGGGCGTCGGCTTGTTCGTGCATGGCCTGCTTGAATTGCAGGCCCATCACGCAGGCATAGATCACCAGGGCCAGGGCGACCAGGATCACGTTATGGCTGGCAATGCGCAATGCAATCGGTACACGGCGGTGACGCAGTGCACGGAAGATCAGCAGGAAGAAGTTATCGGTTTTAACTGGCGTGGGCCGGTTCACTGAGCTCGGCTCTTTTGTCCGTGAAGTTGAGGCGCAGTATAGCGACAGGCCCTAGACCGGCAAAGCGCTGGCTGTGCCCGATGGTCACTGAAAGTGGGTAGAATGCGGTTTTTTTCCACCTGCGGGGGTGCGCCTTGCGCGAAATCGTCCTGATAAACATCACTGGTGAAGACCGTCCGGGTCTCACTGCGGCCATTACCGGCGTTCTGGCCCAGGGTGGTGTGAACATTCTCGACATCGGTCAGGCGGTGATTCACGACACTCTGTCGTTCGGCATCCTGGTTGAAATTCCGGACAACGAGCAGAGTTCGTCGGTGCTCAAGGACATTCTGTTCACCGCCTATGAGCTGGACCAGCAGGTCCGTTTCACGCCGGTTTCCGAAGAGGATTACCAGCAGTGGGTCGGCGGCCAGGGCAAGAAGCGCCATATCGTCACCTTGCTGACCCGCAAGGTCACGGCCGAGCAGTTGCAGCGCGTCAGTTCGATCACCGCCAAGTACGGTTTGAACATCGACCACATCGATCGCCTCTCCGGGCGCATGCCGCTGGACACCCCGGCCGACAAGGGCAAGGGGTGCATCGAGTTCTCCGTGCGGGGCGAAGCGGCCGATCCGCAGGCATTGCGCGCCGAGTTCCTCAGCGTCGCCCAGGAGCTGAACGTCGATATCGCCTTCCAGGAAGACTCGCTGTTCCGTCGCAACCGCCGCCTGGCGGTGTTCGACATGGACTCGACGCTGATCGAGGCGGAAGTCATCGACGAACTGGCCAAGGCGGCCGGCGTGGGTGACCGGGTGGCGGAAATCACCGAGCGGGCGATGGCCGGCGAGCTGGACTTCCGTGCCAGCTTCAAGGAACGCCTGGCCTTGCTCCAGGGCCTGGACATCAAGGTGCTGGACTCCATCGGCGCATCGCTGCGCCTGACCGAAGGCGCCGAGACCCTGTTCGCCGAACTCAAGCGCCTGGGCTACAAGACCGCGATCCTCTCGGGTGGTTTCACTTACTTCGCCAAGCAGCTGCAGGCCAAGCTGGGGATCGACTACGTATTCGCCAACGAGCTGGAAGTGGTCGACGGCAAGGTGACCGGTGTCGCGGTCGAGCCGATTGTCGACGCCC
This sequence comes from Pseudomonas sp. GW456-L12, assembly GCF_059424045.1. Taxonomy (NCBI): domain Bacteria; kingdom Pseudomonadati; phylum Pseudomonadota; class Gammaproteobacteria; order Pseudomonadales; family Pseudomonadaceae; genus Pseudomonas; species Pseudomonas sp. GW456-L12. Next base: position 110,530 of record NZ_JBWKZA010000004.1, on the reverse strand, counting down.
AGCGCAAGGCCGATCTGCTGCGCGAGCTGGCCGCCAAGGAAGGGTTGCGCCTGGAGCAGACCATCGCGGTCGGCGACGGCGCCAACGACCTGCCGATGCTGGCGATTGCCGGCCTGGGCGTGGCCTTCCGCGCCAAGCCGTTGGTCAAGCAGTCGGCCAAGCAGGCGATTTCCACCCTGGGCCTGGATGGTGTGCTTTATCTGCTGGGCTTCCGCGATCGCGACGGCCAGCTCTGAGCCGAATCCAAGGCAAAAAAAACGCCGCGATCTGCGGCGTTTTTTTATGTCCGGCTTGTTATGCCCAAGGCTCAGGCCTTGGCCAGGCCGATGCCCTGGCCCATCTGCACCGGCGAGCCGGCCGCCAGTTCTTCGGCCCACTGCACTTGCTCCGGCCCGAACAGCACGATTGCGGTGGAACCCAGCTTGAAACGGCCCAATTCGGCGCCCTTTTCCAGGTGGATCGGCGCGCGGGCGGCTTCGTCGTAGCGCACGGTCTTCAGTTCGCGCTTGGGCGGAGTCACCAGGCCGGCCCAGACGGTTTCGATCGATGCCACGATCATCGCGCCGACCAGGACCACGGCCATCGGGCCGCGCTCGGTATCGAAAACGCATACCACGCGCTCGTTGCGGGCGAACAGCTCCGGCACGTTTTCCGCGGTGGTCTGGTTGACCGAGAAGATCCGTCCCGGCACGTAGACCATTTCCCGCAGGGTGCCGGCCAGCGGCATGTGCACGCGGTGGTAGTCCTTCGGCGACAGGTAGATGGTGGCGAAATCGCCGCCCATGAACGGGGCTGCCAGGGCCGAGTCGCCACCCAGCAGTTCCAGCACACTGAAACTGTGGCCCTTGGCTTGGAATACCCGACCGTGCTCGATCGGGCCAAGCTGGCTGACCGCGCCGTCGGCCGGGCTGAGGATCGCGCCCGGGGTCTGGTCCAGCGGGCGGGCACCGTCTTTCAACGCGCGGGTGAAGAAGGCGTTGAAGTGCTCATAGGCGGTCAGGTCTTCCACCAGCGCTTGAGACATGTCCACCTGATAACGCTTGGCGAACCAGGCGGTGAAGGCATTCTTGAACCAGCGCACGCGGCACTCGGCAATGCAGCCGGCCAGGCGCGACAGCAGGTGGTGAGGCAGCAGGTACTGGCTGAGGATAAACAAACGCTTTTTCATTGACTGTCCTTAAAACCTTAAATCTCTACGGGCGTGTCAGGGTGATTGCCCCATTCGCCCCAGGAACCGGCATAGCCTTTGACTCGCGGATAACCGAGCGCCTTGGCCACCAGATAGGTGAAGCCAGAGCGATGGTGAGTCTGGCAGTGGGTGATCACTTCTTTGTCTTTGCTGATGCCGAGCTGTTCGAGGATCTGCGGCATGTCGCTGCGGATCCGCAGGTTGCGCGCCGGGTCCATGCCCGCCGTCCACTCGAAGTTGATCGCACCGGGAATGTGCCCACCCTTGGCGGCGAGGACTTTCTCCCCCGAGTACTCCAGGGGGCCGCGGGCATCCCAGATCGCCAGGTCGGCCGCGCCAAGACGGCTTTGCAGGTATTCGCGGGTGGCGGTAGGTTCGTCGTGCAGGGTCAGGGCGACAGGGCCGCCGACGGTCGCCGGGACTTCATTCGAGACCGGCAGGCCGTCGGCCAGCCAGGCCAGTAACCCACCGTCCAGGTAGTGGTAACGGGAGTGGCCGATGACATCCAGCAGCCAGATGAAGCGCCCGGCCCAGCCGCCGCCTTCGTCGTCATAGACCACGTAGACCGCGTCCGGGTTATGCCCCAGTTCGCCGAACAGGGCCTCAAGGGCTGCCTGTGGCGGCATCAGCCCTGGCGCCGGTGCCTGACCGAGCTGGGTACGCTTGGGGTCGACGAAGTGCGCGCCGGGGATATGGCCCGCGGCATAGCGGGCGGCGCTGGTCAGGTCCACCAGAATCAGTTCGCGGGCGTCGAGGCGAGGGAGCAGGTCGCTCGGCTCGATCACCAGCGGCAAGCCAGAGAAGTCAGGCATGTGAGGTCTCCAGGGCACAAAGGGAGGGATTGTAGCGCAAGCGTCAGCGGCTGCGGTTGGTAAAGCTGTGCAGGGCCTTTTCGATGCACTGCGCGGTCTTGCCGAACGCCTGTACGGAGATTTCCGAGAAGGGTTGGCCGCCCTGGTCAGCGACGATCAGCATGATTACCCGGCCATTGCTGGGCACCGAGCGCATCAGCAGGTGCTCGCCACGAAACAGCGTGCGCAGGCTGGCGGGTAGACGGGCGGAGAACTGGGCGTTGTTGGTCGGCGTCAGGCGCACTTGCGCCGGAGCGTCCAGCAGCCTTTGCAATACGCTGCTCTGGTTGATCGTCAATGCCAGGTTCATGGCGGGCGCAGGCAGCCCGGCGATCTGATGCACGCGCAACTGGGTCCGCGTGCGGTCGACCATCAGCAGCATCACCCGGCGCATGCCGCACGCCACCAGGGCGTCGCGGGCAAAGGTGGTCAGGTGCATGGCATTGCTGAAGCGGCTGGGTTCCACCAGCAATTCGCTGCATTGCTTGCGCCACTTGGCCAGATCTTCTGCGGTCGGTGCGGGAACCGGGAGCTCGCCGCGATGCACGCGCCGGGCCTCCCAGGGCCAGAGTAGCGCCTCGGCCGGATGCCACAGATCGGGCATGCGGTGATGTCGGGCGCTCTGCGCGGCTTGCTGGTGCAACTGTTGTTGCAGTTCGTCCATCGGCATTTGCAGGTACAGGCTGGTCAGGTATTGCCAGCGCATGCAGTGCGGGCCGGTCCAGGACTCTTGCGCCGACAGGGCCAGGGCGTTGGCCAGCAGCACGCTGTTGGCCGGTTGGTTCAGCCAGCGCTGCAGGGCCGGATCGGCATCCAGGCATTGTCGCTGGTGCAGCGGATGGGCATTGTCCCGGGCGATATGCAGGGCCTTGACCAATTGGTCCTGCTCGTCGATCAGCAGGCGGTAGCCTTGCTGTACCCAGATCGGCAAGTGCCAGACCTCGACCAGGGCCTGGCCCAACTGAAGCAGGCCGACGCCGAACAGTTCCTGCTCGACCTCCTGGGCCGGTTCGGTTTTATGGACGACACGCAGCTCCCACTCTTCGAGCAGTTTTGGATAGGCCAGCGCCAAGGGCCACAGCGGCGAGAGAAACAGTAGGCTGCCCCAGTGAATGTCCTGCCAGAGCCTGGCCAGGCGCCCGGCGAAAAAGCCGTTGGCCTGTTGGGTCGCGTGCTGGCTGATCAGTTGCAACTGGCGCAGCCCGACCGGGATCTCCTGCTCGGGCTGGGCGGGCAGGCGGGCGAGCAATTCTTCGGTACGCGCCAGGCCCAGGCGGTTGAGGGCGACCTCGAGGTTCTCGGCCGGCTCGCTCATGCTGCCGTGGGTGTGGCGATTGGCTTCGCGAATCACGCTCAAGGCCAGCGCGGGGCTGTCCTGCATCAGGTCGGCAATGTCGCGCAATGAGCTGCGATTGTCCCTGATGGCTTTGCAGACCCGATCATGGCTGGCCTGCGGCACCGGCAGGCGGACCGCGTCAAGCAGCTTTATCCAGGATTCGAGGGAGTGGGGGGCGGTAGTTGGGACTGTCGTTTCATTAGACATGGCTGGGCGCAATCATCGTCTGCTGTAAACACGCCCAGAGCGGGCCAAACTGGCTTTTCGCCTTAACGGCCTATAGTCTGGCGCAGTTTTGCCGATAAGTAGAAGAAGAGTTTTAAGAACTTCCGAATATGACCTTGAACCCGACTCAGTAAGTACCTTCCTACCTATGGCTAAAATTATCGGCATCATCGTCGTGTTCGCGAGCGTGCTCGGCGGATACGTGCTTTCTCACGGCAAGATTGCCGCCCTGATCCAGCCTTTCGAGGTCTTGATTATCGGCGGCGCCGCGCTGGGGGCGTTCCTGCAGGCGAACCCCGGCTACATGACCATGCACGTGCTCAAGAAGTCCTTGGGGATGTTCGGTTCGCGTTTTTCCCAGACCTTCTACCTGGAAGTGCTGGGCCTGATCTACGAGATCCTCAACAAGAGCCGCCGCGAAGGCATGATGGCGATCGAGGGCGATATCGAAGACGCCGCCGCCAGCCCGATTTTCGCCAAGTATCCATCCGTGCTCAAAGACGAGCGCATGACCGCGTTCATCTGTGACTACCTGCGCATCATGTCCTCCGGCAACATGGCTCCCCACGAGCTGGAAGGCCTGTTCGACATGGAGCTGTTCAGCCTCAAGGAAGACCTAGAGCATCCGTCCCATGCGGTCAACGGCATCGCCGACGGCATGCCGGGCTTCGGTATCGTCGCGGCGGTGCTGGGTATCGTGGTGACCATGGCCTCCCTGGGCGATGGCGACCAGAAATCCATCGGCCTGCACGTAGGTGCGGCGCTGGTCGGTACCTTCTTCGGTATTCTCGCGGCCTACGGCTTCTTCGGCCCGCTGGCCCATTCCCTGGCGCACGATGCCAAGGAAGAGCTGAACGTCTACGAAGCCATCAAGGCCTCCCTGGTGGCCTCGGCTTCCGGCATGCCGCCATCGCTGGCCGTGGAGTTCGGGCGCAAGGTCCTGTACCCGGCGCACCGTCCGAGCTTCGCCGAGCTGGAACAAGCGGTTCGCGGTCGTTAAGCCATGGAAAACAATCAGCCGATTATCATCAAGCGCGTCAAGCGCTTTGCCGGCGGGCATCACGGCGGGGCATGGAAGATCGCCTTCGCCGACTTCGCCACGGCGATGATGGCGTTCTTCCTGGTGCTGTGGCTGCTGTCCACCGCCACCCCGGAACAGAAGATCGCCATCGCCGGTTACTTCAAGGACCCGATCGGCTTCTCGGAAAGCGGCACGCCCTACATCATCGACCTGGGCGGTTCTCCCGAGCTGGCGCCGGAAAACACGCTCAACCCCGAGATCAAGTCGCAGCCGCAACCGGACAAGGTCACGGTCGACACCGATCAGGTCGAGAGCATGGCCGAGCAGGTGGAAAGAGAGCGCCTGGAGCTGTTGCTTCAAGAGCTGCAGAACAAGGTCGAAGAAAACCCGCAATTGCAGAAGTTCAAGGACCAGATCCTGTTCGAGATCACTCCGGACGGCCTGCGTATCCAGATCATCGATTCGGAAAACCGGCCGATGTTCGACTCCGGCAGTGCGCGCCTGAAGCCGTACTTCGAGGACATCCTGCTGGCCATGGCCGACACCATCAAGGCGGTGCCGAACAAGATCAGCATCAGCGGTCACACCGATGCCAAGCCTTACGCGGGCACCGGCGATTTCGGCAACTGGGAGCTTTCGGCCAACCGTGCCAACGCCGCGCGCCGGGCGCTGGTGGCGGGCAGCTATCCGGACGGCCAGGTGGCTCGCGTGGTGGGGTATGCCTCGTCATCGCTGTTCGATCGCAAGGACCCGTTCAACCCGATCAACCGGCGTATCGACATCGTGGTGCTGACCAAAAAGGCCCAGCGCGCGATTGAAGGCGAAGTCGCTCCCGAGGTCCCGGCACCGACCCAGGGCCAGGGCGCCCCGGGCGAAGTGCCGGTCGACCCGAACGCCTTGCCGCCGGAGCAGGAGCCGCTGCCGGCCCATGAGCTGCGCGAGCGCCTGAATATCTTCGACGACGCAGCTCCGAAGACCGAAGGCGCGGCTGCACCTGCAGCTACGCCTCCAGCTGCGCGGTGAGATAAAAGCAGGCTCTGTATAAAGAGTGCTCGATAAAAAGGCCGCGATCATCGCGGCCTTTTTTGTTTCTGCGTGGGGCTACTTATTAATAGCTGCTGTCCGGCAGGCTGGCGATGATCGAGCGATAGCTGTTCATCCGCTGCTGCTGGATCCGCCCGTCTTCCAGGGCCTTGAGCAGGGCGCAGCCCGGTTCGCGGTCATGCTTGCAGTCGCGGAAACGGCAGGTGCCCAGCAGGTCGTTGAACTCGATGAAACCTGCTTCGACATCGGCGCGACTGACGTGGCCCAGGCCGAATTCGCGAATCCCCGGGGAGTCGATCAGTTCGCCACCGCCCGGGAAGTGGAACAGGCGCGCGGTGGTGGTGGTGTGGGTGCCCTGGCCGGACAGCTCCGACAAAGGCCCGACGCGGGTTTCGACTTCCGGCAGCAGGCTGTTCACCAGCGACGACTTGCCCACGCCCGACTGGCCGACGAACACGCTGATCCGTCCGTCCAGCTGCGCTTGCAGCTGTTCCATGCCGTCGCCGTGGTGCGCCGAGACTTCCAGCACCGGGTAGCCCAGTTGCCGATAGACCGCCAGCAAGGCGTTCAGGGCGGGGGCATTCTGCTCGTCGATCAGGTCGAACTTGTTGAGCAGCAGCAGCGGACGGATGCCGGCATGTTCGGCGGCTACCAGGTAGCGGTCGATCAGGTTGGCATGGGGCTCGGGCAGCGGGGCGAAGACGATCACGATCATGTCGACGTTGGCGGCCACCGGCTTGAGCTGGCCGCGGCTGTCGGGACGGCAGAGTTCGGTGTGGCGCGGCAGTTGCGCGACGATCACGCCGATACCCTGGTTGCCCGGACGCCAGACCACCTGATCGCCGGTCACCAGCGCCGGCAGGTTGGCCCGCAAGTGGCAGCGGAACACCTGGCCGGCCAGTTCGCCCTCGCGCGCCTCGACCTCGACCTGCACACCGAAGTGGGCGATCACCAGGCCGGTCTGTTCGGGGCCGAGATCGCCGCCTTCCAGTGCTTCCACGGCAGAGGATTCACGTTTGGCGGCGCGGGCGGCGCGTTCGCCTTGAATCTTTTCGATGCGCCAGTTTTGGCGACGATTGAGCTGGCGTTTGGCCATTGGTGTTCCGTGTCGATAATGCGGCGGTTAGGTAAAACGGCCGCGAGTTTAGCACGCCGGCAGGTCCCTCTAGGCTAAACTGCGCAACTACGCCGAGGAGCCCACACATGCAAAACCCGCAGAATCTGATCTGGATCGATCTGGAAATGACCGGTCTGAACCCTGATACCGACGTCATCATCGAGATGGCGACCATCGTCACCGATAGCAATCTCAATACCTTGGCTGAAGGTCCGGTCATCGCCATCCACCAGAGCGATGAAATTCTCGCCGGCATGGATGAGTGGAACACCCGCCAGCACGGCGGTTCGGGGCTGACCCAGCGCGTGCGTGAAAGCCGCATCAGCATGGCTGAAGCGGAAGCGCAGACCATCGCCTTCCTGGAGCAGTGGGTGCCCAAGGGTAAGTCGCCGATCTGTGGCAACAGCATCTGCCAGGATCGCCGCTTCCTGTATCGCCATATGAAGGCGCTGGAAAGCTACTTCCACTACCGCAACCTTGATGTTTCCACCCTCAAGGAACTGGCCGCCCGCTGGGCGCCGGACGTGCGCGACAGCTTCAAGAAAGGCAGCACCCACCTGGCCCTGGACGACATCCGCGAGTCGATTGCCGAGCTGCAGCATTACCGCAAGCACTTCATCAAGCTCTGATGATCCGGGGGCGTCGGTTCTGACGTCATCGCGGGCAAGCCTCGCTCCTACAAGTCCGCGTGATCCGTAGGAGCGAGGCTTGCCCGCGATAGGCGCGTTGAGCTCTCCAGCAATTCCAGCTGGCGCCCCCTTTTGGTGCCGGCAGCAACTGAGTAGACTGGGCGCCTTCCTGTAAGGACCGCCATCATGCTGCTGATGCTTTACCTGATTGCCATTACCGCCGAAGCCATGACTGGCGCCTTGTCTGCCGGTCGTCGCGGCATGGACTGGTTCGGGGTGGTGTTGATCGCCTGCGTCACGGCCCTGGGTGGCGGTTCGGTGCGTGACGTGCTGCTGGGGCATTACCCGCTGACCTGGGTCAAGCACCCGGAGTACCTGGTGTTGACCTCGGTCGCGGCCCTGGTGACGATCTTCATCGCGCCCTTGATGCGCCACTTGCGTTCGCTGTTCCTGGTGCTCGACGCCGTGGGGCTGGTGGCGTTCACCCTGATCGGTTGCATGACCGCCCTGGAAATGGGCCACGGCATGGTGGTGGCTTCGGTCAGCGGGGTGATTACCGGGGTGTTCGGCGGCATCTTGCGGGACATCTTCTGCAACGATATTCCGCTGATCTTCCGTCGCGAACTGTATGCCAGCGTCTCGTTCGCCGCGGCCTGGTGCTACATGCTCTGCATCTATCTGCAATTGCCCGGCGAGCAGTCGATCCTCATCACCCTGTTCGGCGGTTTCCTACTGCGCCTGCTGGCGATCCGTTTCCACTGGGAAATGCCCAAGTTCGTCTACAACGACGAGCAATGACGGCTGGCGTGCTGCTTCAGCGCCCATTCCACGTGTTCGCGCACCAGTTCTGACGGGTAATCCCGCCGGGCTTTCAGGGCTTCCAGCACCGGAATGCTCGACGGCGCGTTACCCAGCCCCACCGCCAGGTTGCGCAGCCAGCGCTCATAGCCGGCGCGGCGCAGCGGCGAGCCCTCGGTGCTGCTGAGAAACTTGTCCTCGTCCCACATGAACAGTTCGGCCAGCTCGGCATTGTCGAGGTTGTGGCGTGGCTTGAAATCGCCTTCGCCGGAAGGGCGGGCGAAGCGGTTCCACGGGCAGACGATCTGGCAATCGTCGCAGCCGAACACCCGGTTGCCGATCAGCGGGCGCAGGTCTTCGGGAATGGCGTTTTTCAGTTCGATGGTCAGGTACGAAATGCAGCGCCGGGCGTCCAGTACATAAGGGCCGACGAAGGCCTTGGTCGGGCAGATGTCCAGGCATGCTGTGCAGCGGCCGCAATGCTCGGTGGCGTGTGGCTCGTCCACCGGCAAGGGCAGGTCGACGAACAGTTCGCTGAGGAAGAAATAGCTGCCGGCCTTGCGGTTGAGTACCAGGGTGTTCTTGCCGATCCAGCCGAGCCCGGCTTGTTCGGCGATGGCTTTTTCCAGCACCGGGGCGCTGTCGACGAAGGCGCGATAGCCGAACGGGCCGATTTCCTTCTGGATGCGCTCGGCCAGTTGCTGCACGCGCTTGCGGATCAGCTTGTGATAGTCGCGGCCCAGGGCGTAGCGCGAGACATAGGCCTTTTCCGGCTGGGCCAGGCGCTGCGCCATCTGGGTGTCGCCGGGCAAGTAATCCATGCGCAGGGACACCACGCGCAGGGTGCCGGGCACCAGTTCATCCGGATGGGAGCGTTTGCTGCCGTGGGCGCCCATGTAGTCCATTTCACCGTGGTAGCCGGCCTCGAGCCAGCGTTCCAGGTGCTGCTCATGCTCGGCCAGGTCCAGGCCGCTGATGCCGACTTGCTGAAAGCCCAGCTCGCGGCCCCAATCCTTGATCGATTGGGCGAGGGCGGGCAGATCGGTGGTAATGGCAGGCATGAGGCGAGAGAAACCGGGGCTGAGGTGCGTATAATTCTGCCAGACATCGGAGCCCGAAGACGCATGCCGCAGACAAAACACCCTTTACCCGACATTCAGCCGTTGACGCTCGACACGCTGCCGCGGCTGGCTGCCCGTTCACCAAGCGCCCATAAAGGCCAGTTCGGGCACCTGTTGCTGATCGGCGGCGATCGCGGTTTTGGCGGCGCGGCGCTGCTCTGCGCCGAGAGCGCCCTGCGCAGCGGTGCCGGGATGGTTTCTCTGGCGACCCGCAGCGAGCACGTTGCAGCCGCTCTGGCGCGGGTCCCGGAGGTCATGGCCCTGGGCACCGACTCGGCCAACCAGTTGATGGGCTTGCTGGAGCAGGCCTCGGTCATCGTGGCGGGCCCCGGGCTGGGGCAGGCGGCCTGGGGGCGCAGCCTTTTATCTGCCGCTGCCAATGCGCCGCGGCCCCAGGTCTGGGATGCCGATGCGCTCAATCTGCTGGCCAAAGGCGGTTTGACCTTGCCGTCGGGCAGCGTGATCACCCCGCACCCGGGGGAGGCCGCACGGCTGCTGGGGGGTTCCACCGCGCAGGTGCAGGCGGATCGCCCGGCCGCCGCGCGGGCGCTGAGCAAAAAATACACAGCTGTCGCCATCCTGAAGGGCGCCGGAAGTCTGGTGGCCAGCCCTGATGGCCGCCTGGCCCGTTGCGACCGGGGGCATCCGGCCATGGCCACGGCGGGGCTGGGGGATGTGCTGGCCGGTCTGGTCGGGGCGCTGCTGGCCCAGGGGATGCCGGCGTTCGATAGCGCTTGCCTGGCGGTCTGGCTGCATGCCGTCGCGGGCGAGCATCAAGGTAAATTGGGCCGGGGGCTGGCGGCCAGCGATCTGATCCCGGTCATTCGTCAGTTGCTGGAGGAACAATCATCGTGTCTGAAATAACCCTGTATCTGGCAGACGAAGACGCCATGATCGCCTTTGGCGCGCGCCTGGCGCAGGTCACTCAAGGGGTGGGTGTGATCTTTCTGGAAGGTGATCTGGGGGCGGGGAAAACCACATTGTCCCGGGGGCTCATCCGTGGCCTGGGACATGCCGGCGCGGTGAAAAGCCCGACCTTTACCCTGGTCGAGCCCTACGAGATCGGCGATGTGCGGGCCTTCCACTTCGATCTTTATCGCCTGGTCGATCCGGAAGAGCTGGAGTTTCTCGGCATCCGCGATTATCTCGAGGGCGATGCACTGTGTCTGATCGAGTGGCCCCAGCGTGGTGCGGGCTTTTTGCCAAAGCCGGACCTGACCATTACCATTAGCCCGCATAACAGCGGGCGCTCCCTGCATTTGTTGTCGCAAGGCTCGCGTGGCGAGGCCTGGTGTGCCGCTTTGGCGTTGGAATTCAAATAATTGATGGGGTTAGGTATGCGCATTCGCGCGTTGGTTGCTGTCGTAGGACTGTTGCTTACGGCATTGGCCGTCGACGCTCTGGCCGCTACACAGGTCCGCAGCGTTCGCCTGTGGCGGGCACCGGATAACACTCGACTGGTATTTGACCTGTCCGGGCCGGTCCAGCACAGCGTCTTCACCCTGACGGCCCCTGATCGTCTGGTGATCGATATCAACGGTGCGACCCTTGGCGGGCCGCTGAATGTCTCCACGGCGAATACGCCGATTACCGCCATGCGTTCGGCCCAGCGCACGCCTACCGACCTGCGGGTGGTCATCGACCTGAAAAAGGCCGTCACCCCCAAGAGTTTTACCCTGACGCCCAATGCCCAGTACGGCAATCGCCTGGTGGTCGACCTGTTCGACAACCCGGCCGATGCCGCGCCGACACCACCGCCCGCGCCGAATGTCGCGACTGTGCCGGCGGTCCCGGTAACGCCGACCAAGCCTGAGATCAAGCTGCCACCGGCCCCGGCCGGCAAGCGCGATATCGTCGTGGTCATCGATGCCGGTCACGGTGGCGAGGACCCGGGTGCCTCCGGCTCGCGCGGCCAGCATGAGAAAGACGTGGTGCTGGCCATCGCCCGCGAACTGCAGCGCCAGATCAACGGCCTCAAGGGCTTCCGCGCCGAGCTGACCCGTACCGGCGACTACTTCATCCCGCTGCGCGGCCGCACCGAGATCGCCCGCAAGAAAGGCGCCGACCTGTTCGTCTCGATCCACGCCGACGCGGCACCGTCCCGCGCGGCCTTCGGGGCTTCGGTGTTCGCGCTCTCCGACCGTGGCGCCACGTCCGAGACGGCCCGCTGGCTGGCGGACAGCGAAAACCGTTCCGACCTGATCGGCGGGGCCGGCAACGTCAGCCTCGATGACAAGGACCGGATGCTCGCCGGCGTACTGCTGGACTTGTCCATGACGGCCTCGCTGACTTCCAGTCTCAACGTCGGCCAGAAAGTGCTCAGCAACATCGGCCGGGTCACCCCGCTGCACAAACAGCGCGTCGAACAGGCCGGGTTCATGGTGCTCAAGTCTCCGGACATTCCGTCGATCCTGGTGGAAACCGGCTTTATCTCCAATGCCAACGAAGCGTCCAAGCTGGCCACTGTCAGCCACCAGCAGGCATTGGCGCGCTCCATCAGCAGCGGTGTGCGGCAGTTCTTCCAGCAGAATCCACCGCCGGGCACCTACATCGCCTGGCTGCGTGATTCCGGGAAGATTGCCCAGGGACCTCGCGACCACCGCGTGAGCCCGGGGGAAACCCTGGCGATGATCGCCGTGCGTTATCAGGTTTCCGCCGCCACCCTGCGCAGCGCCAACAACCTGAGCAGCGATGAGCTGAAAATCGGTCAGACCCTCACCATCCCGGGTACAGAACTGGCGGCCAAGGAATGAATGACGCAGTCATCAGCAGCGCCCGCATCGAGCTGCTCAGCCCGCGACTGGCGAACCAGATTGCCGCCGGTGAGGTGGTCGAGCGTCCGGCCTCGGTGATCAAGGAGTTGCTGGAAAACAGCCTCGATTCTGGAGCCAAGCGCATCGATGTGGATGTCGAGCAGGCGGGTGTGAAGCTGCTGCGGGTACGCGACGACGGTAGCGGCATTTCCGCAGACGATCTGCCGCTGGCCCTGGCGCGCCACGCCACCAGCAAGATTCGCAACCTTGAGGACCTGGAGCAGGTCATGAGCCTGGGCTTCCGTGGAGAGGCACTGGCTTCCATCAGCTCGGTCGCGCGCTTGACCCTGACTTCCCGTACCCGCGACGCCGATCAGGCCTGGCAGGTGGAAACGGAAGGCCGCGACATGGCCCCGCGCGTGCAGCCGGCGGCCCATCCGGTCGGTACCTCGGTGGAAGTCCGCGACCTGTTCTTCAATACCCCGGCCCGGCGCAAGTTTCTCAAGGCCGAGAAAACCGAGTTCGATCACCTGCAGGAAGTGATCAAACGCCTGGCCCTGGCGCGTTTCGACGTGGCTTTTCACCTGCGTCATAACGGTAAAAGCGTTCTCAGCCTGCATGAAGCCAACGATGATGTGGCGCGTGCGCGGCGGGTAGCGGCGGTGTGCGGTTCGGGCTTTCTCGAGCAGGCGCTGCCGATCGAAGTCGAACGTAATGGCTTGCATCTGTGGGGCTGGGTAGGCTTGCCGACCTTTTCCCGCAGCCAGGCGGACCTGCAGTATTTCTACGTCAATGGCCGCGCGGTGCGCGACAAGCTGGTGGCCCATGCGGTGCGCCAGGCTTACCGCGACGTGCTGTTCAACGGTCGGCATCCGACCTTTGTGCTGTTCTTCGAAGTCGACCCGGCGGTGGTCGACGTCAACGTGCACCCGACCAAGCACGAAGTGCGCTTTCGCGACGGACGCATGGTCCACGACTTCCTGTATGGCACCCTGCATCGCGCCTTGGGCGATGTCCGGCCGGAAGACCATCTGGCGGCGCCGGCCGCGGTCGCCGGCATTGTGCGGCCGAGCGGGATTGAGGCCGGCGAGTTCGGCCCCCAGGGCGAAATGCGCCTGGCGGCGAACATGACGCTGGAGCAGCCGCAGGCCCAGCCGGTGTTCAATCCGCCGGGGACTGGCTCGGGCGCGGGTTATCAGTATCAGTACACGCCGCGTCCGCAGCCAGTGTTGCCGGCGGCCGAGGCGCAAAGCGCCTATCGTGAGTTCTTCGCGCCACTGCCGGAATCCGGCGCAGCGTCCTTGCCGGATGCCCAGGGCGATATCCCGCCGCTGGGCTATGCGCTGGCGCAGCTCAAAGGCATCTATATCCTCGCGGAAAACGCCCAGGGCCTGGTGCTGGTGGACATGCACGCGGCCCACGAGCGGATCATGTACGAGCGCCTGAAGGTGGCGATGGCCAGCGAAGGCCTGAGTGGCCAGCCGCTGCTGGTGCCGGAGTCGATCGCTGTCAGCCAGCGCGAAGCGGATTGTGCCGAGGAGCATGTCAGCTGGTTCCAGCGCCTGGGCTTCGAGTTGCAGCGCCTGGGCCCGGAATCGCTGGCGATCCGGCAGATTCCGGCCTTGCTCAAGCAGGCGGAAGCCAATCGCCTGGTGCATGACGTCCTGGCCGACCTGATGGAGTACGGCACCAGCGACCGTATCCAGGCGCACCTCAACGAGTTGCTGGGTACCATGGCCTGCCACGGTGCGATCCGTGCCAATCGCCGCCTGGCCCTGCCGGAAATGAACGGCTTGTTGCGCGACATGGAAAACACCGAGCGCAGCGGTCAATGCAACCATGGCCGACCGACCTGGACCCAGTTGGGCCTGGACGATCTGGACAAACTCTTCTTGCGCGGTCGTTGATGAGCCAGCTTCCTCCAGCGATCTTCCTGATGGGCCCGACTGCCGCTGGCAAGACCGACCTGGCCATCGAGCTCACCAAGGTTCTGCCTTGCGAACTGATCAGCGTCGATTCGGCGCTGGTCTACCGTGGCATGGACATAGGCACCGCCAAGCCGTCCAAGGAAATCCTGGCCGAGTTTCCGCACCGTCTGATCGATATCCTCGACCCGGCCGAGAGCTATTCGGCGGCGGATTTCCGCACCGATGCGCTGGCCGCCATGGCCGATATCACCGCGCGCGGCAAGATTCCGCTGCTGGTGGGCGGCACGATGCTCTATTACAAGGCTTTGCTCGAAGGCCTGGCAGACATGCCGCCGGCCGACCCACAGGTTCGCGCGGAGCTGGAAGAAGAGGCCGCACGCCTTGGCTGGCAAGCCTTGCATGATCAATTGGCGATAATCGACCCCGAATCGGCGGCGCGGATTCATCCCAATGATCCGCAGCGCCTGACCCGGGCCCTGGAAGTCTATCGGGTCAGCGGCCTGAGCATGACCGCCCACAGACTGCGACAATCTGCGCAAAGTACTGAAGCAGCCGCTTCGGGACGGGGACAATTGCCCTATACTGTCGCGAACTTGGCCATTGCCCCGGCAAACCGTCAGGTACTGCATGAGCGTATTGCACAAAGATTCACAATTATGTTGGAACAGGGATTCGTCGACGAGGTCGTAGCTCTGCGTTCTAGAAGTGACCTGCATGCCGGGTTGCCGTCTATACGTGCTGTAGGCTACCGACAGGTCTGGGATCATCTGGATGGCAAGCTGACATTCGCCGAGATGCAGGAGCGCGGCATCATTGCCACGCGCCAATTGGCGAAGCGCCAGTTCACCTGGTTACGCAGCTGGGCTGATTTACACTGGCTGGACAGCCTGGATTGCGACAATCTGCCACGCGCCTTGAAATACCTGGGAACGGTCTCCATATTGAGCTGAGTCCTTGCAATTGCCGTCTATCCTTGGGGGTGGGGCGGTTTTAGCCATCTGTTTTCCGATTTTTTATTATTGATCCTTAAAGGAGTGCGGCACATGTCAAAAGGGCATTCGCTACAAGACCCTTACTTGAATACTTTACGTAAAGAGAAAGTTGGGGTTTCCATCTATCTGGTCAACGGGATCAAGCTGCAAGGTACGATCGAGTCTTTCGACCAGTTCGTCATCCTGCTGAAGAACACCGTCAGCCAAATGGTTTACAAGCACGCTATCTCGACAGTGGTGCCGGTTCGTCCAATTCGCCTGCCTAGCGCATCCGAATCCGAACAGGGTGACGCTGAGCCAGGTAACGCCTGATAGGAGTCTCCTTTGTTCTTTGAGCGCCACGGTGGTGGTGAACGTGCAATTCTCGTTCACTTGGATGGTCAGGACCCTGAGGCGCGCGAAGATCCGCAGGAGTTTCAGGAGTTGGCAATATCGGCCGGCGCCGAGACCGTCGCGTTTGTTAACGTGCCGCGTCATCGGCCAACCGCCAAGTACCTGGTTGGCAGCGGCAAGGTCGAAGAATTACGCGACCTGGTCAAAGCCGAACAGGTCGACCTGGTGATTTTCAATCACATCCTCACACCCAGTCAGGAACGTAACCTCGAACGTGCTTTCGAGTGTCGCGTGATTGACCGCACGGGTCTGATTCTCGATATTTTCGCCCAGCGCGCCCGCACTCACGAAGGCAAGCTCCAGGTAGAACTGGCCCAGCTTGAATATATGAGTACCCGTCTGGTTCGTGGCTGGACTCACCTTGAGCGGCAGAAGGGCGGTATCGGCCTGCGTGGTCCGGGTGAAACCCAGCTTGAAACCGACCGGCGTCTTCTGCGGGTTCGCCTGCGGCAGATCAAGGCCCGGCTGGAGAAAGTTCGCAGCCAGCGTGAGCAGGCCCGTCGCGGGCGCAAGCGTGCCGACATTCCTTCGGTATCGTTGGTGGGCTACACCAACGCCGGCAAGTCCACCTTGTTCAACTCCGTGACCGAGTCCGATGTGTTTGCGGCCAACCAACTGTTCGCCACCCTCGATCCGACCTTGCGCCGGCTCGAACTGGACGATCTTGGTCCGGTCGTGTTGGCCGATACCGTGGGGTTCATTCGTCATCTGCCGCACAAACTGGTCGAGGCGTTTCGGGCTACGCTCGAAGAGTCGAGCAACTCCGACCTGCTGTTGCATGTGATCGATGCCCATGAGCCGGAGCGCATGGCCCAGATCGAACAGGTCATGGTGGTGCTCGGCGAGATCGGGGCCCAGGACTTGCCGATACTGGAGGTCTATAACAAACTCGATTTGCTCGAGGGAGTAGACCCGCAGATCCAGCGCGATGCCGATGGCAAGCCGCAGCGGGTCTGGTTGTCGGCTCGTGAAGGGCAAGGGCTGGACCTGCTCAAGCAGGCCATTGCCGAGTTGCTCGGCGAGGATTTGTTTGTAGGCACCTTGCGCTTGCCGCAGCGTTTTGCTCGACTGCGAGCGCAGTTCTTCGAGTTGGGCGCAGTGCAGAAAGAAGATCACGACGAGGAAGGTGTCAGCCTGCTGGCTGTCCGCTTGCCGCGAGTCGAGCTGAATCGACTGGTAAGCCGCGAAGGCATGCAGCCGCTGGAGTTCATCGAGCAACACACTTTGCAATAAAAGCCTGAGAAAGCGGTTGTGCCGCTGTAGCAGGCATTCTGTAGCATTGGTCGGCGCGCCGTGGGTGCGTCTTTGCTTTATCAGATGGAGAGCGCTATGGCTTGGAATGAGCCGGGTGGCAACTCGAATAATCAGGATCCTTGGGGTGGTAAGCGCCGCAACAATGGCGACCGCAAGGGGCCACCGGATCTCGACGAGGCCTTCCGCAAGCTGCAGGAAAGCCTGAATGGGTTGTTCGGTGGTGGCAAGAAACGTGGTGACGATGGTGGCAGTTCCGGCAAGGGCGGCGGTCTCGGCCTGCTCGGTATCGGTCTGGTCGTGCTGGCGGCCGTGTGGCTGTACAGCGCGGTGTATGTCGTGGACGAGCAGGAGCAGGCCGTGGTACTGCGCTTCGGCAAGTACTACGAAACCGTCGGCCCGGGCCTGAACATCTACTTCCCGCCGATCGATCGCAAGTACATGGAAAACGTCACGCGCGAGCGTGCCTATACCAAGCAGGGTCAAATGCTGACTGAAGACGAGAACATCGTCGAAGTGCCGCTGACCGTGCAGTACAAGATCAGCAACCTGCAGGACTTCGTGCTGAACGTCGATCAGCCGGAAATCAGCCTGCAGCACGCCACCGACAGTGCGCTGCGCCACGTAGTGGGTTCCACCGCGATGGACCAGGTGCTGACCGAAGGTCGTGAGTTGATGGCCAGCGAAATCAAGGAGCGTCTGCAACGCTTCCTCGATACCTATCGCACCGGTATCACCGTTACCCAGGTGAACGTACAGAGCGCAGCGGCACCGCGTGAAGTGCAGGAAGCCTTCGATGACGTGATCCGTGCCCGTGAAGACGAGCAGCGTTCGCGCAACCAGGCTGAAACCTACGCCAACGGCGTCGTGCCGGAAGCCCGTGGTCAGGCCCAGCGCATCATCGAGGATGCCAACGGTTACCGTGGTGAAGTGGTTTCCCGCGCCAAGGGTGAGGCCGATCGCTTCACCAAGCTGGTGGCCGAATACCGCAAGGCACCTGAAGTGACCCGTGAGCGTCTGTACCTGGACACCATGCAGGAAGTCTTCAGCAATACCAGCAAGGTTCTCGTGACCGGCAACAAGAACGGCCAGAGCAATCTGCTGTACCTGCCGCTGGACAAAATGGTCGAAAGTGGCCGCAGCACCAGTGCTCCGGTGACCGGCGCAGCAGCCAGCAGCAACGAAGCGAATGCGCGTGCGGCAGCTGATCTGCAGCAACAGCAAGCGCGTACCAGGGAGAGTCGCTGATGAGCAATAAATCGCTGATCGCCCTTATCGGTGGCGTCGTCGTGGCGATCGCTGCCTGGAACTGCTTCTACATCGTCGCTCAGACCGAGCGCGCGGTGTTGCTGCAGTTCGGTCGTGTGGTCCAGGCTGACGTTCAGCCGGGCCTGCATGTGAAAGTGCCCTATGTGAACCAGGTGCGTAAGTTCGACGCTCGCCTGATGACCCTGGATGCACCGACCCAGCGTTTCCTGACGCTGGAAAAGAAAGCCGTGATGGTCGATGCCTATGCCAAATGGCGCGTGAAGGATGCGGAGCGTTTCTATACCGCGACTTCCGGCCTCAAGCAGATCGCCGACGAGCGTCTTTCCCGTCGTCTGGAGTCGGGCCTGCGTGACCAGTTCGGCAAGCGCACCCTGCACGAAGTGGTTTCCGGTGAGCGTGATGCGCTGATGGCGGACATTACGGCTTCGCTCAACAAGATGGCCGAGAAAGAGCTGGGCATCGAAGTGGTCGATGTCCGGGTCAAGACCATCGACTTGCCGAAGGAAGTGAACCGCAGCGTCTTCGAGCGTATGAGCACCGAGCGTGAGCGTGAAGCGCGTGAGCATCGCGCCAAGGGTAACGAGCTGGCGGAAGGTATTCGTGCCGACGCCGATCGTCAGCGCCGCGTACTGCTGGCCGAAGCCTATCGTGAGTCGGAAGAGATTCGCGGTGATGGTGACGCCCAGGCCGCAGCCATCTACTCCAAGGCCTACGGTCAGGACCAGGAATTCTACGGTTTCTACCGTAGCCTGCGTGCCTATCGTGAAAGCTTCGCGAACAAATCCGACGTCATGGTCCTGGATCCAAGCAGCGACTTTTTCCGTTACCTGGAAAAGGCCAAGCCTTGATGCGACGTTGACCTGAATCGCCCCGCCCGGCGGCTAAAGTGTCTGGCGGGGTGATCCTTTGGGAAAACGAGTGTATGATGCGGCAGCCGGGAAATCCCCGGCTTTTTTGCGTCTGCACGTTTGATTGTGGTTGTTGGTGCAAGACGGCGAGTTGAACGACTCGACAGTTTTTTTCGAGGAAAGTGAGTGGCGAAGCCGGTTTCAGGCTTTTCGCCCCGTCGCCCATGCGCGTGGTTTGCACATGGGCCGATCATTTTCTGCTTCACTCAAGGCCCGCCCATAGGCTGGCCGCCTGGATCACAGGGGAATGGCGTAATGGCAACGGTAGACCGCTGGCTGCTGCCAGATGGCATCGAAGAAGTACTGCCACCTGAGGCGGCGCGCATTGAAGTTGCGCGTCGCCAGGTGTTGGATCTGTTCCAGAGCTGGGGTTACGAGTTCGTCGTGACCCCTCATATCGAGTACCTGGAATCCTTGCTGACTGGCGCGGGCCAGGACCTCGATCTGCGTACCTTCAAGGTCATCGACCCGCAATCGGGTCGGCAGATGGGTTTCCGCGCCGACATTACGCCGCAGGTGGCCCGTATCGATGCGCATACCCTGCGTCGCGAAGGCCCGAGCCGCCTGTGTTACGCCGGTAGCGTGCTGCATGCGCAGCCGCGTGCCTTGTCGTCCTCGCGCAGCCCGATCCAGCTGGGTGCCGAGTTGTATGGCGATGCGAGCCCGAGCAGCGACGTGGAAGTCATCAGCCTGATGCTGGCGATGCTGCAACTGGCCGATGTGCCGGATGTGCACATGGATCTGGGGCATGTCGGTATCTATCGTGGCCTGGCCCGCGCGGCCGGTCTCTCCGGCGAAGTGGAACAGCAATTGTTCGATGCCCTGCAACGCAAGGCCATCGACGAAGTCATTACCTTGACCGAAGGCCTGCCGGCCGACCTGTCCGGCATGCTGCGGGCGCTGGTCGACCTGTGCGGCGGCCGTGAAGTACTGGCTGCAGCCCGCGAACGCCTGGCCAATGCGCCGGCGCCGGTGCTGGCGGCCCTGGACGACCTGTTGGCGATTGCCGAGCGTCTTTCCGTGCGTTTCCCTGAATTGCCGCTGTACTTCGACCTGGGCGAGTTGCGTGGCTACCACTACCACACCGGTGTGGTATTCGCGGTGTTCGTGCCGGGCGTTGGCCAGTCCATTGCCCAGGGCGGTCGTTACGACGACATCGGCGCCGACTTCGGTCGCGCCCGTCCGGCAACCGGCTTCTCTACCGATTTGAAAACCCTGGTGACCCTGGGGCGTGCTGAGATCGAGCTACCGTCTGGCGGTATCTGGATGCCGGACAGTACGGATGCAGCCCTCTGGCAGCAGGTTTGCCAGTTGCGCAGTGAGGGTCAGCGCGTGGTTCAGGCCTTGCCTGGACAACCATTGGCCGCCGCCCGTGAAGCGGACTGCGACCGGCAATTGATTCAGCAGAACGGGCTTTGGCAAGTATTGCCGCTGGCTTCTTGAGTTTTCCCGCCGGCCGTTGCCGGCACCAAGTTTGCGCGAATGAGGACAAGTGTTATGGGTAAGAATGTCGTAGTCCTGGGCACCCAGTGGGGTGATGAGGGCAAAGGCAAGATCGTTGATCTGCTGACCGAACATGCTGCCGCCGTAGTGCGCTACCAAGGTGGCCACAACGCTGGCCACACCCTGGTGATCGACGGCGAGAAAACCGTCTTGCACCTGATCCCTTCGGGTGTGCTGCGCGAAGGCGTCCAGTGCCTGATCGGCAACGGCGTGGTGGTTGCGCCGGACGCCTTGCTGCGTGAAATCGTCAAGCTGGAAGAGAAAGGCGTACCGGTGCGTGAGCGCCTGCGTATCAGCCCATCCTGCCCGCTGATCCTGTCCTACCACGTAGCGCTGGATCAGGCGCGTGAAAAGGCCCGCGGCGAGCAGAAGATCGGTACCACCGGTCGCGGCATCGGCCCGGCTTACGAAGACAAGGTCGCTCGTCGCGGCCTGCGTATCGGCGACCTGTTCCACCGCGAGCGTTTCGCCGCGAAGCTGGGCGAGTTGCTGGACTACCACAACTTCGTACTGGTCAATTACTACAAAGAGCCGGCCATCGACTTCCAGAAGACGCTCGACGAGTGCATGGAATACGCCGAGCTGCTCAAGCCGATGATGCTGGACGTGACCGCCGAGCTGCACCAGCTGCGTCGCGCGGGCAAGGACATCATGTTCGAAGGCGCCCAGGGCTCGCTGCTGGACATCGACCACGGTACCTATCCGTACGTCACCAGCTCCAACACCACTGCCGGCGGCATCGCCACCGGTTCGGGCGTTGGCCCGATGTACCTGGACTACATCCTCGGTATCACCAAGGCTTACACCACTCGTGTAGGTTCGGGTCCGTTCCCGACCGAACTGTTCGATGACGTGGGCGCTTTCCTGGCCAAGCGTGGCCATGAGTTCGGTGCAACCACCGGCCGTGCCCGCCGTTGCGGCTGGTTCGATGCCGTCATCCTGCGTCGCGCCATCGACGTCAACAGCATCTCGGGCCTGTGCCTGACCAAGCTGGACGTACTGGACGGCCTGGAAACCATCAACATCTGCGTGGGCTACAAAAACCAGGATGGCGCAGTCATCGACGCGCCAACCGACGCTGACAGCTATATCGGCCTGGAGCCGGTATACGAGCAGATGCCAGGCTGGAGCGAGTCGACCCTGGGGGCCAAGACCCTGGAAGAGCTGCCGGCCGCTGCCCGTGCCTACATCAAGCGTATCGAAGAGCTGGTCGGCGCGCCGATCGACATTATTTCGACAGGCCCGGACCGCAACGAGACCATCGTTCTGCGTCACCCGTTTGCTTGATAAGCTGTTGATGTAAAAAACAAAGGCCCCTTCATAGGGGCCTTTGTCGTTTCTGCCTGCCGGGCGGCACGACCCTTGCTGTGATTTGCTCTTCCAGAGTGCCATCAATTTGATGGCGTTGAAGTAGAGGGATTTCCTGTGTCGGCCGTTCTCTCACTGTTACAAAGCCGTTTGTTGCGGCCTGTGTTCGTTACCCTTGGTATCGCCCTTTTGGTGCAGGTGCTGGTTGCCGTTGCCCTGACCCGGAGCACGGTAACGGCGCTGGAGGCGGATCTGGCCGCTCGTCTGGGCGTCGATAGCCAGAAGCTGTCCGGCGAACTGGAACAGGCGGCTCGTGAGGTCACCTCGAGCCTGGAAAGCCTTTCCAGCAACACCCGGCAACGCTTGACCGCCGGGCTCTCCTCGCGCCTGGAAGAGGAGCAGGCGCAATTGCGCGCGACGCTGGAGAAGGATCTCAAGGATTCAGCCAACGATATGGCCCAGTTGCTCGCTTCGGTGGCCCCGCGCGCCATGTGGGACAGCGACGTTCCGACCCTCTCCGAGTTCGCCCGGCGCGCCCAGCGCAATCCCAACGTGCTGTTCGTGGTGTACGACGATGCCAATGGCGAGCACCTGACCCGCTATCTGAACCGGGAAAACCCGATCAACAAGGCGCTGCTGGAAAAGGGCAAGGGCGAGCGTGCCCTGGACAAGGTGCTGGACGCGGCCAAGAACGATCCATCGGTCTACTACCTGGAAGCCTCCATCAGTCCTAACGGCGTGGAGATCGGCAAGGTGCTGATGGGGGTTTCCACGGCGTCGGTCGAGGCGGATGTGGCGGCGCTGGACAAGCGTTTCGAGGCCTTGATCGCCAGCAGCGACCAACTGGTTGGCGATAGCCTCAAGGGCGCTTCGGCGGACAGTTCGGCGGCCATGCGTGCGCGCCTGCAGTCGGCGCAGACCACCGCTTCGGATATGCAGGCCAACACCGCGGGTACCGTGCAGGACGCGGCGGCCACCCTGCGCTGGCGCATCGGCATGAGCCTGGCGCTGGTCGGCTGCGGGGTCTTGCTGTTGCTGGCGGTGGTGCTGGGGCGGCGAGTGGTCAGCAAGCTGCATCTGCTGATCGCCGCGTTAAACGATCTGGCCGCCGGTGAGGGTGATCTGACCAAGCGGGTCCAGCTCAACAGCAATGACGAGATCGGCGACATGGCCTCGGCGGTCAATCGTTTTGTCGACAAGTTGCAGCCGATCGTGCGTGAGGCCGGCGATGTGGCGCAGCGTACTGGCGTCGAAATCGGCGCGATGAGCCTGCGTAATGCTGGGGCGGACGCCGCGGCCGAGGCCCAGCGTGACGAGGTGGCGGAGAGTTTGCGGGCGCTGTCGCAGATGGCTGACGAAGCCCAGGCGGAAAGCCAGGCGATGCAGGCGGCCTTGCAGCAGGTGGTGGAGATCCGCCAGGCGACCGACGAAAACACTCGGACCTCGGCCCAGGTGGGCGGTCTTATCGAGGCACTGGCGGGGCAGGTCGACACGGGGGCCAAGGTCATCGAACGCCTGGCGCAGCAGAGCGAACAGATCGAGGTGGTGTTGACGGTGATTCATGGGATTGCCGAGCAGACCAACCTGCTGGCCTTGAATGCGGCCATTGAAGCGGCGCGGGCCGGGGAAACCGGGCGCGGCTTTGCGGTGGTGGCCGACGAGGTCAGGGCGCTGGCGAGCAAAACGCAAAGCTCTACCGGCGATATCCAGGCGCATATCGGTGCGCTGCAGCAGGGCGCGCGCGAGGCGGTGGCGGCGATCGGCCAGGCTGGAAGGCAGGCCAACGAAGGGTTGCTGGTGTTGCGCGACAGTGCGCGGTTGCAACAATCGGTGCAGTCGTCGGTGGAGCAGGTGCACGCGGCGATTGGCCTGGCGACCCAGGCGGCCGCCCATCAGGCTCAGGGCGCGCAAGCGGTGCGCGGCCGGGTCGAGACCATTCATGCCCAGGCTGAGCGGGCAGCTCAGGCTGTGGTGGAGACCACGGCCAGCGGCAAGGTACTGGATAGCCTGGCAGCCCAATTGAAGGCCAGCCTGGGGCAGTTCCGGGCTTGAGTGTTCACGAGGTTTGAATGCTCGGGCGGGGCTCCTACAGAAAGCTTTCTGTAGGAGTAGGCTCAGCGGCTCAGATACATCCGTGTCGTCAGCAGATAGACCGGTAGTCCCGATACCAGGATCAACAGCGCCGCATAAGGCGCTGCGGCGGCAAACTCCACATTTGCCGTGTGTGCCCAGACTTCCGTTGCCAGCGTATTCAGTCCGGTCGGGCTGAGCAGCAAGGTGGCCGTCAGTTCCTTCATGGCATCCAGGAATACCAGGGCAAAGGCGGCGCCCAAAGCCGGAAAAATGATCGGCAGGGTCACGCGGCAGAAGGCCGTGAATGACGAGGCGCCCAGGGTGCGGGCGGCTTCCTCGAGTTGCGGCGCCGCCTTGTTCAGGGCGGTGCGGATCGGAGCCTGCGCCAGGGGCAGGAACAGCAGGGCGTAGGCGATCAGCAACAGGGCTGAGGTCTGATACAGTGCCGGCACGTAGTGCAGGGCAAAGAACACCAGCGTCAGGGCGATCACCAAGCCTGGCAGGGCGTGCAGCAGGTAAGGCAGGCGTTCGGCCCAGAGTGCCAGGCGACCCTTGTGGCGCACCACCAGCAGTCCGACCGGTACCGCCAGCACCAGGCACAGTGCCGCGCCACCCAACGATAGCGCCAGGGAGGAGAGCAGGGCTTCGCTGATGGCGGCTACCGGGAAAGCGGCCGATGAGCCGACGGCCAGCCAGTACGCCAGCATGCCCAGCGGAATGCCGCTGCCGATCAGGGTCAGCAGCGCGCAGTACAGTTGTCCGCCAATCGCCCATTTGCCGAGGCGCACTTGCTCGGCATGTCGTGCCGCGCCCTGGCCGGTTCGTACATGGCGGCCTTTGCCGCGAACCCGCAATTCCAGCCACAGCAGGGCCAGGCACAGCGCTAGCAGCACGGCGGAAAGCATCGCCGCGTTGGCATTGCTGAACTCCAGTTCGAACTGCTGATAGATCGCGGTGGTGAAGGTTTGCAGGCCAATGATCGACAGTGCACCGAACTCCACCAGCATGTGCAGGGCGATCAGTAGCGAGCCGGCCAGCAATGAGGGCCAGAGCAGGGGCAGGGTAATCCGGAAAAACACGCCCCAGCGATTCTGCCCGAGGGTGCGGGCCGATTCCTCCAGGGAGGGATCGAGATTGCGCAAGGTGGCCGCGACAGGCAGGAATACCAGCGGGTACTTGGACAGACTCATGACCAGGATGGCCCCGCCCAGGCCTTCGAAACTGGCGCTGAGGGAGACCCAGGTGAAGCTGCTGACAAAGGCCGGTACGGCAAAGGGCAGGCACAAGATCACACCCCAGAGGCGTCGCCCCGGCAAGTCGCTGCGTTCCAGCAGCCAGGCCAGGGACAGGCCGACGATGGCGCAGGTAGCGGTCACGCCAATGAGCAGTAGCAGGGTGTTGCGCAGCAGGCCGAATACATAGGGTCGCCACAGCAGGTGCAGGGCTTCGGCCCAGCCGGCCTGCCAGGCCTTGAGCCCGACATAGAGCAATGGCAGCAGGCTGAGCCCGACCAGCAACAGGACCGGTAGCAGCAGCCAGATTGATGGCCCCTTGCGCCTCGGTATGTAGTTCGTGCGCGAGGCGGGGGTGGGCAGCGATGGGCTCATCAGTTCAGGCCGACTTCGCGTTCCAGTTCCAGGGCTTCTTCGGCGTTGCCGAGGTCGGCCGGGGTGACTTTCGGCGCTTGCAGTTCACTGAACGGCTTGAGGCCTCGATCCGATTCCAGGCCTTTGCGCAGCGGATATTCTGCGGTGGTCTGGGTGATTACGCGCTGGCCTTCTTCGCTGGCCATATAAGCGAGGAATTGCTGGGCTTCTTTGGGGTGTTTGCTGGACTTGAGTACCGCGGCGCTGGATACGGTGATCAATCCGCCGGCATCGCCGCCGGTGAAATAGTGCAGCTTCGAGTCAAGCTGGCCTTTTTCACGTTGCAGGGCGAACCAGTAGTAGTTGTTCACCAGCACGGTGGCGACTTCGCCGTTTTCCACGGCCTTCAAGGCCACCATATTATTGCTGTAGGTCTTGCCGAAAGCGCGCAGGCCGGTCAGCCATTCTTCGGCGGCGTCCATCCCGTGCAGCTTGATGATTGCCACGGCCTGTTCCTGGAATGCGCCGCTGGTGGGAACGAAGCCTACCTTGCCTTGCCATTGTGGCTGGGAGAACTCCATCACCGATGCAGGCAGGTCTTTTTCGTCGATCAGCTTCGGGTTGAACGCTACCACACGAACTCGGGCGGTAATGCCGATCCAGGTGCCGTTACCGGCGACGTAGTCCTTGGGCAGGACTTCAAGGGTCGCAGCATCGGTCTTGGCCAGCAGGCCTTGCTCGCCGAGTTTGTTCAGGGGCGGCGATTCTTCGGTGTAGATCACGTCGGCGGGGGAGCGCTCGCCTTCTTCCACGATCTGGCTGGCGAGCTGGTTGCTGCTGCCCTTGCGCACATTGACGTGAATGCCGGTCTTGGCCTCGAAAGCCTTGGCGATGGCGTCGCCGACTTCCTTGTGCTGGCCGTTGTACAGCGTCAGGGAAACCGGATCGGCTGCTTGAGTGAGTGGAGATGCCAGGGCCAGGCCCAGCAAAGTGATGGTCAAGCCACGCAGAAGGGATGTTGGAAGGGAGGTGTTTCTAAACATCATTCGCAGGGTTCCTCACTGTGGTGCCGCAAAAACTTGTAACAATCATAAACGATATTGTTTCTCATGTGCGGCTTGACGGGCTGGAGAGTCCTGGAGGAGGGGCGCTTGGGCGGGGGAAATGATTGTTGTGGGCCAGAAACGCAAAAACCCGCTTTCGCGGGTTTTTGTGAGGCTTCACAGCTATGCTGTGAAACTTGAATGTGGTGCCCAGAAGAAGACTCGAACTTCCACGGCCTTGCGGCCACCAGCACCTGAAGCTGGCGTGTCTACCAATTTCACCATCTGGGCAGTATCAGCAGCGTTGCCGCTGTTGATGGGGCGAACTATACGGAGCGCCTTTGAATCTGTAAAGCCCTGTTTTGACTTAGATTCAATAAATCAAACACTTAGAATGCAAAAACCCGCTTTCGCGGGTTTTTGGAGGAGTCTGAAGATTCAAACGATCTACAGCTCTGAATTGGTGCCCAGAAGAAGACTCGAACTTCCACGGCCTTGCGGCCACCAGCACCTGAAGCTGGCGTGTCTACCAATTTCA